>JBCBDZ010000033.1:0-23300 GCA_038529225.1 Pseudomonadota bacterium
AGCTCAGTTCGATGCAACCCCCCTGCCCGACGGCCTTCCCCGCCTGCGCGCGCGCCTTGCCCCATTGCAAACCGGCATGGACTGGGTCGATGCACCCGTCATCGCCTTCGCCGGTATCGGGCGGCCGCAAAAGTTCTTTGACACCCTACGCGATCTCGGGGCACACCTGATCCGCGCCGAAGCCCTGGGCGATCATCAACCGCTCTCTCTGGCCTTTCTCACGCGTCTGGAGGCCGAAGCAAAACTCAAAGGCGCGCAACTGGTCACAACCGAAAAGGACGCAGTGCGCCTGCCGCCCGCCTTTCGGGCCAAGGTGATCACGCTGCCTGTGCGTCTGCAGTTCGATGATGCCAGTCCACTCGACACAGCGCTGAACGCCCTGCCAAAACCATAACCTTCTCTGGTTCAGAAAAATCCCCGCCGGAGGCATAAACGCAGCCACCACAGGTGGGTGCAAAACATCGCGTGGCGCGTTAGCGCCTCAATGCGACATCAGCATCAGGCGTCGTCCTCACCCAGCTTTGGCGCCGGTCGATCAAAAGACAGTTCGGAATCCGAAAACCGTATCGGCGTGCGAATGCCCGGCACACCGTCCGTCTCGATCTGCAGACCACGGGCCTGCACCTGCGGGTCGGCCATCACCTCTGCCATGTTGTTGATCGGCCCGGCGGGCACACCACGCGCTTCGCAGGCTGCCAGAAGATCGGCGCAGCTGCGCTTCAGCGTGGCTTCGGTCAAACGCCGGGTCATCTCGACCCTGTTCGCAACGCGATCGGAATTCCGCAGGAATTCCGGTGCCGTCACCATCTCATCCAGCCCAAGCAATTCGCACAGGCGGGCGTATTGGCCATCATTCCCTGTCGCGATGATGATGTGCCCATCCGCGCAATCAAAGACCTGATAGGGCGTCAGGTTCACATGCGCATTGCCCATGCGGCCCGGAACGGTGCCACTGGTCAGGTAATTCATCCCCTGATTGGACGTCATCGCCACTGCCACATCAAGCAGCGCCATATCCACCTGCTGGCCCTTGCCCGTCCGGGCGCGTTCATGCAGGGCGGCCAGAATTCCGGTTGTGGCATAGACGCCCGTGAACAAGTCCGTGATCGCAACACCAGATTTCTGCGGCTGCCCGTCCGGATCGCCCGTAACAGACATCAAACCAGACATGCCTTGCACGATAAAGTCGTATCCGGCACGCGGAGCGTACGGTCCCGTCTGGCCAAAACCCGTAATCGAACAGTATATCAGGCGCGGGAACTTTTCCTTGAGGCTCGGATAGTCCAGCCCGTATTTGGCCAGCCCTCCCACCTTGAAATTCTCGATCAGGATGTCCGCCCCTTCCAGCAGCTCCAGCAAGCGCGCCTTGCCCGCGGGGTCCTTGAAATCGATGGTCACCGACGCTTTGCCACGATTGGTCGAATGGAAGTAGGCCGCCGAAACATCATCGCCGCGCGTCACGAAGGGCGGGCCCCACTGGCGCGTGTCATCGCCGCGCGGGGCCTCGACCTTGATCACCTCAGCGCCCAGATCGGCCAGCGTTTGACCGGCCCAAGGACCCGCCAGCACACGCGCCAGTTCGATCACGCGCAGCCCGGCGAGCGGGCCCGCCGGGTTCCGCATCAGCTGCCCGCCGCTTCGTCGATCAGACGTACCATTTCAGGATAGGCCATGTTGTTGTAGGTCGTACCGTCAATGACAAAGCTGGGCGTGGACTGGATCCCGTCCTCGGCGGCATTTTCCTGATACCACGCCACGAGGGTGCGCAAGCTGTCTGCATCTGTCAGACAGGCCTCAAGCGTGTCCCCGTCAAGACCGGCAAGCCGCCCGATCTTGCGCAGCTCATCCGCGATCATGGCCGGATCACCTCCTCCGGCACGCGCCCATTCGCTTTGTGTGGCGTAGAGCATGTCTGTGATGCCGAAGAACGCCTCGGGCGTGCCGGCGCAGCGCGAGATAGCCGAAGCCCAAAGACCAAAGCGGTCAAAGTAGACTTCGCGGTAGATGAAGTTGATCTTGCCCGTATCGATGTAGTCAGCCTTGAGCTGCTTGTAACTGCCCTGATGGAACGTGGCGCAATGCGGGCAGGTGTAGCTCGCGTATTCGATCACCGTCACAGGGGCATCCGGATTGCCCAGCTGCATTTCAACCACCGTGGATGTATCGATCTCTGCATCCGCGGTCTGCGCGTTGGCCGCCCCCAACAGGCGTTCTGCCTGCGCTTGTTGCTGTGGCGTCTGACCGCCACTGGTCGTGGAGTCATACCAGAAGTATCCGGCAACACCGATGGCTATGGCCAGCCCGGCGACAATACGGTTCATGTGCGTGTTCCCTGTTTTTCTTTTGTGAGAATATTGGCACCCAACCGCTCAAGCGCGGCACGCAGCCCGTCATCTGTCACCGGAGCGACCACATGACTGGCGGCCTCGTGCATTTCGGGCGCTGGTTGGGGTGGAGTTGTGTCTTTGGGTTTGTGAGTAAAGGCAACCTGCCCATCGGCAAATCCGGTCGCAGCCGTCTGCGTGATCCGGATGCGCGCAATGGCGTTGTAGCCATAAACCGCGTTCACCTTTGCGCGCAGTTGTTCTTTTTGCATCTCAAGCATCGGGGCCTGCGCCCCGGTGGTCAGCAGCGTCAGCGTCGCCCCCATGCCACCGCGCCCATAGCTGACCTCGACCGGGCGCGATACTTCGGCCACATCTGCACCGGCCACTTCGGCCCAGTCGGTCAGCAGACGGCTTTGCGCGAACCCGCGGCTTTCGCTCGCAGCGCGAATTCGCCCCGTCAGCAACGTCGACGTGCGTTTGAACCCTTTTGTACTGGCGCGGCGCGGAGCCATGGCTATGTTCCCGATTACTTGGGCGTGATCATAGGCGATCAGGACCAGTGCAACCAGACAAGAGCGCACATGGGGGCATAAATCTTGCGTGACCTGAGCGATGAATTGCTGGGCTGGTATGATGTGCATGCACGCGCCATGCCATGGCGCGTTTCGCCGACCGACAAGAAAGCAGGCGTGCGACCAGACCCATATGCCGTGTGGATGTCCGAGATCATGTTGCAACAGACCACGGTTGCAGCTGTGACAGCCTATTTCCAACGGTTCATGGCACGCTGGCCCACGGTTGCCGATCTGGCAGACGCGCAGGATGCCGATGTCATGGGCGAATGGGCAGGACTCGGGTATTACGCCCGCGCCCGCAACCTTCTGAAATGCGCCCGCGCGGTGGTGTCGGACCATGACGGCCATTTCCCGGCTGACCATGCGGCCTTGCTCAAGCTGCCCGGCATTGGGCCTTACACCGCGGCGGCAATCTCTTCCATTGCCTTCGATCTGCGCCACACTGTCGTTGACGGCAATGTCGAACGGGTCATGGCGCGGATGTTTGACGAACATACACCCCTGCCAGCCGCCAAACCCATCCTGACCGGTCATGCCGAGCGGCTGACCCCCGCCCAGCGCCCCGGTGACTATGCCCAGGCGGTCATGGACCTTGGCGCGACGATCTGTTCGCCCAAATCACCAGCCTGCGGGATCTGCCCGTGGCGCGACCCTTGCGCAGCACGCGCTGCCGGGACAGCCGCCGATCTGCCAAGGAAGACGCCCAAAAAGGCCAAACCGGTACGCCATGGCACTGTCTACCTTGCCCAACGCCAAGACGGCGCGTGGCTGCTGGAGACGCGGCCCGAAAGCGGGTTGCTTGGTGGCATGCTCGGGTGGCCCGGATCGGATTGGATTGATATCAGCTTGCCGCGTCCCTCAAGCCCCCCCCTCACCGTCGACTGGACCAAGGTAGACGGGGAGGTCCGCCATACGTTCACCCACTTCCACCTGATCCTCGACGTGATGGTGGCCAAAGTGGGCGACGACGCCGAGGGCGCGTTTGTACCGCGTGACAAGTTCCGCCCCTCCGACCTGCCCACGGTGATGCGCAAAGCCTACGATCTGGCGCAGAAATAGGGCGTGGCGCTGCGTCACGCTTGGCAGGTCGGCGTGGCAACGCGTATAACTCCGGCGCGCGCGACAAAGGAACATCCATGACCCTGCCCCCCCAGACCGTGGCCAGATTTGCCAATGCTTTGCCTTTTGCGATGTCGTTTCTGCTGATCCCGCTGGCCTACCTGGGCGCGGCCCATGGCGGTTGGGTGATCCTGCTTTTGCCGGTGGCCACGTGGTATCTGTTTTCCATCCTTGATCTGGCCGTCGGATTGAACATAGACAACGCCGATCTGGAAACGACAGATGCGGACATGTTCTGGTACCGCGCCATCACTCTTGTCTGGGCCCCGGTGCAATTTGTTATGCTTTTTTCGCTGATCGCCTATGTGGCTCCCGCCACGCACCTGACGGGGCTGGAAAAGTTCGGCGTGTTCTTTGGCATTGGGGTGATCAGTGGCACGGTCGGGATCAACTACAGCCACGAGTTGATGCACCAGAAGAACAAGGTCGAACGCTGGATGGCCGACATATTGCTGGCCATGGTGCTCTATTCTCATTTCCGGTCGGAACACCTGCTTGTGCATCACCGCTATGTGGGCACGCCGCGCGACCCGGTGACGGCACGGATGAATGAGAGTTTCTATCACTTTTACCCACGCGTGCTACACCAGTGTTTCTGGTCAGCCTGGGCTGCGGAAAAGGCGATGCTGGCGCGCAAGAACCTGCCTGCGACAGATTTTTCCAATCCATTTTGGAAATACGGGGCGCTGCAACTGGCCTTTTTACTCTTGGCCTTTGTACTGGGCGGCTGGGTCGGTGTTGTGCTTTTTGCCGTGCAGGCGGGCGTCGCCATCTGGCAGCTCGAGCTGGTCAACTACATCGAACATTACGGGCTGACGCGCAAACATCTTGGCGACGGGAAGTACGAACACACCCAGCCCCGCCATTCCTGGAACGCGGCACACAAGGCGTCCAACTGGCTGCTGATCAACCTGCAGCGGCATTCGGATCACCACTTCAAGCCCGATCGCCGCTTTCCCGTTTTGCAGAATTACACCGAGGCGGATGCCCCACAACTGCCCTACGGTTATCCGGTGATGACCATCGCGGCGATGATGCCACACATCTGGCGCCGGGTCATGAACCCGCGCGTGCGCAAATGGCGGGGCATGTACTATCCCGAGATCACCGATTGGAAAGCCTATAACAAGGCCGCCAACCCGCTGCCACGCTAGGTGTCATTCCTGCAGCGTCTGCAGGTAGGCGACCAGATCGACAACCGGCGAACTTGTCATGATCGGCTGACCTGTTTCGGCTTTCAAAGGCACGCTGTCGACATCAAAGAACGACCCATAAACAGGCATCATCGATCCGTGACTGACCAGCGGGTCCCGTCCATCGATGCGCATGACGACCCGGGCCACCGGGAACACACCGCCATTGCGCGCAGTCAGTTGTGTCAGATCAACAGGCTGGACCAGAAGGGCCGGCGCCATGGGTCCATCGCCATAGGCGTCCAGACCATGACAGACTGCACAGTGAGTCTCAAAAATCTGTTTTCCATGTTCCGCATCTTCAGACCATGCCGCACCGGCCAAAGCAGACACCACAGCCACACATGTCATAAAGAGTTTCATTGATTGCCTCCTCAACTGATTGATGTCTCCGCCCTACGCAGATTGAGGCAGGCTCACCCTGATCCGGATCAATTCCGGGCAGAAAAACCGTCAATTGCTTTCAGGCGACCAGTCGGTCCGCGAGGCGCACGGCAAGCGCCTGAATGGTCAGGGCCGGTGCCTCTCCTCCGCCGCTGCTGGGAAAGACACTGGCATCCGCGATGAAGAGGTTTTCGATGTCATGCGCCCGCCCGAATGCATCTACAACGGATGTGGCCGGATCATCGCCCATGCGGCAGGTTCCAAAGGCATGCGTGGCGGTAAAGCTGTCCCACGACCCGTATTCCTCAAGGACCTCCTCGACCCCCGCGGCAGCAAGAAGAGTGCGGCACCGGCCTGCTATAAACCGCAGCAAGGCAAGGGAATGGTCCGTCAACACCGAGTTGATCTGAGCAACCGGCACGCCTGCATCGTCTACCCGTTCGGGATCAAGGGCGACAAAACTGCGTTCATCCGGGATCGTCTCACCCGTTCCGGAAACCGAAATCGCCGAACCGAAGTCGCGGTGCATCTGCGCCTTGAACGCCGCCCCATAGCCGTCCACAAGCCGGCTGGCATAGGCGACGGGGCCCATCAGCCCAGCCTCTTGGGTGGAGGCGGTAAAGCGGCACCCACCCGCGACGCCCGGCACCGAACCGGGGCTGTTGTAGGTCCATGATACGGCATCCGCCGGCAATCCCTTGTGCGAGTTCCTGAGCCCGGCGCGCAAACCGGAACTTGTCCATCCCAGCGTTTCCATGAAATTACGACCAACCTGACCGGAACTGTTCGCCACATCACTTGCCAGCAACAGGCGCGGGGTCTGCACCGCCCCGGCGGCCAGAACCAGAATGGGTGTTTCCTGTTCAAATGAGACACCGTTCCGCAAACCGATTACAGAACCAATGCGTCCGCCTTGCCGGGGGACAAGACGCGTGACCTGAGCGTCCGTCCAGATGGTCAAAAGACCCGTCGCTTCTGCTTTGCGGATAAACGTAACATCCGCCGATCCCTTGTCGCCCAGTGGACAGCCGCGCCCACAATTGCCGCAGTAGTTGCAGTTGGGCCGCCCATCCTTGGGTTCGGACAGGGCCGCACGGGTGTTGGGTTCCCAATCCATGCCCAATAGCCTGCCCGCTTTTTCCAAGGCACGCGCCGAGGTGCTGAGTGGGTGCACTGGCTGCAAATGCGCATCTGATGGCCAGCGCGCACCGGTCTCTGGTGCACCCGCCACACCAATCTCTGTCTCGCATGTCACGTAGAACGGTTCGAGATCAGCAAAACCGAGCGGCCAGTCCGCCCCGATCCCGTGATCCGATGCAAGGTTGAAAGAAGCCGGATTGAGGCGATGCGCCTCGCCAACATAATGCAGCGTGCTGCCGCCGACGCCCTGCACATGAGAATAGCCCGCAGCACTCGGTACGCGCTCCGGGTTGTTGAAAAGTCGACCCGACACCGTGTTCCGTGCGGCCAGATCCGCGTCACCCGGATCCAGCGTTCCGAGATCACCATAAGATACGGCCCCTTGGGAATTGGGTTTGGTTGGAAACCCGCGGCGTTCCCAATCCGGGTTGGTCAGGGGGTAATCAACAGACGGATCAAAGCGGGGCCCGGCCTCAACCATGAGAACGCGCAGACCATGACTGCACAACCGCCATGCCGCCGCCGCACCTCCCGCGCCTGCGCCGATGATCACCGCATCATATGTCCCATCTACTGCCATGGCGGCGGGTATCCGGCAGGTTGAGGGGCAGGGTTCAAACCGAACGCGCGCGCCACTTCAGGTTTCGAGTAGTAGAATTCGACCCCTACCAGGCGCACCAGCAGGAAAAAACGACCCGGCAAGGCGTTGCGATCCGCCTTGCTCATCCATGCGACGACGCGCTCTTGGTCGGAGAGAGACAAAGTATGGAAAGGCCCACGGCCGGTCTGGTTCAGCCATTGTGTTCCAACGGCAAGGAACTGACGGAACTGTGGAGACTCGCTTGCAAATTGAACGAGGTCTCCGGCGACGTTCAGAACGCTGGCCGCAGGTGTCAGATCATCGGCCGGCAAGAGCACGTCAAGGAACGCATCAAAGGTTTTCGTATCTATCCGCCCGGGAGCATCGGACAGTTGCTGTGCCAGCGTATGCCCGGGCAGGCTGGCCGCAAGCGCACTCAACAAAACGCGCCTGCGAGAGATTGACAGCATTACACACCCACTTGCGTCAGCCGCTCTGCGCAGTGACGGCTGACAGTTCTTTCGTTAATCGGGGGAAGCGATGAACAACGGCGGACTTGAGGCCGCACCGGTTGATTCCTCCAGAGACAGTTTCCCGATCGTGTGCAGGGTCAGATACCCTTCGTACGTCTGATCAAAGAAGATGTCCGCTCCTGCCGCGACAAACTCTCCGTTGACGCCAGCGACCGCAAAGGCCTGATCAATCTTGAAGCTGTAGCCCAAGCCGAGTTCAGCCTGCGCATCGTCATCACCGATGAGACCGGTGAGTTTGATTTTGTCGAACGAGAACCCGTCCGTTAAACCGAAATGTGCGGACAGTTTGGCGCCCGTGACGTCTTCGTCGTCGTCAATATCACCATAGGCCGCGCCAATAATGGCTTCGACACCCTGCCCCCTCGACCCAAAGGTCCAGGACAAACCGACAAAAAGCGTGGAGTCGCTCTTTCCGACAAGGGTCGTTGTGGGTGGAGCCACAACCGAGCCAGCCAGTGTTATGGTGGGGATAGCCAGGAATACGGCAATGGCGGCCAAAGTCCGAACAATAGACATTGAATTTTCCTTTTTCGAAAAAATTGCGAGCAAGTTTCCCGCCCGCGGATCGGTGTGTACCTCACTGAAGTAACTGATAAAAAAAGAGAAGTCACGTAGTTCCGTGAAAATTCAACTCAATTTGCATTATAGTTGCCACAAATCTGTTCACTTACCGAGAGCCGAGGGGGGCTGCGTCAGGACCCGGCGACATCTCAATCAAGTGAACCAAAGGTGCCCGAAAACTTGAAGCCTCGGGATCACCGTAAAGACGACCCGGTCCAAACGCGCGACCCCACCTTGCAGATGCCGACGCCCCGCACCTTTTCAAAGCCCAAAGCATCAAGGTTGCACCCAGATGGGCACCGGTTGCGCCACGCCACGCACAGTTTGATCCGGACCGCGCTGCCAATCCGTTTCACCGCCCGCTGCTGCCACGATCGCATCACTGGCGACCACCTGAACATCCAGTGATCGGGTCAGTGCCTCCAGCCTGCTGGCCAGATTCACCGTGTCTCCAAGCACCGCGAACTCAAGCCGGTTGGCCCCGATGTCTCCCAGCACCACTTGCCCGTAATGCAGGCCAAAGCGGGCATCGATCCCGGGAAGGCCCGCGTTTTGGCGGTCCGCATTCAGGGCCTGCATCCGATGCACCATGGCACGCACGCAAGCCAGCGCCCGTTCCGCATCATCGGGCTTGGGCAAGGGGGTGCCAAAACTGGCCATCAACCCGTCGCCCAGATACTTGTCCAGCGTGCCACCATGCGCGAACACCTCGCTTTCCATCTCTCGGTGAAAGATGCGCAAAGTGTCGATGACCTCCTGCGGCGCGCGACCGTCTGCGTAAGTGGTGAACCCGACAATATCGACAAACAGAATGGCGGCGTCATGCGTGCGCACCTGGCCCAGCGGTTCATCCTTTTGGGACAGTTCATCCACGACCGTCGGCGAGAAATAGCGTGACAGGTTCGCACGTTCGCGCGCCATTTCAGCACTGTCGAGCACGAGGTTCTGATACCTTCGCACCGTGACCGCAAGAATGCCTGCAACGAGCAGAAACACGACAACTTCCTGAATACGCAGATCCCAATGCACGAGGTTGGGGTCCAACTGCACCTGGAGGTCGGGAATATCCGGAAACATCATGGCCGCCCCTTCGGATACGCGGGGGTCCTGCCAGCCGAACCACCAGATACAAGCGGCGCCCAACATCCACAGAACGGTTGTCCAGTTTCCTATGGCCACGATTGTGCGCCAGGAATAGCTGAGCACACCTGCGGCTAAAATGACGTAGAAGTACTGGAAAACTTCAAACTGGTAGATCAGCGCCGTGGGCACCTGCGCTTGGGACAATGGGTTGGGCACCAGCAGGGCCAGCGTCATCAAGAGCAGGTCGGCAAACAACAGGGCCAGTTCTGCCCGCGACTGCCCGACCCGGCCCACGCGGCGCTGCGCAAGGCCCACAAGCACAAGGCAGACCAAAAGGCCCTGATACCAAAGCACATCCCAGTTCGGGTTCAGATAGACCAGCAAAAGGCCCGTGATGGACAGCGCGATGATCCGCGCCTTGACGGCCAGATCCATGCCTTCGCGCTTGTTGCGCTCCAGCGCCTCTTGCGCGTGGCGGTGTGTGGGCAGCATTTGCGGGTCCGATCCACGCGCGTCCACTACGTTTGCAGTCCTGACTTGATCCATCTTCCGAGCGCCTCTCGACTGTGATCCCTTGAATGTAATGCGCATTAACAAAAAAGCCCCGCCAAAAGAGGCGGGGCAAGGTGAAGTGCCTATTGTCAGCCCTGTGAGGAGGCCGCAGGCACCCGGCGGTGTTCGAAAAGGGTTGGGGCTTTAGTCGTGCATTTCAGCCCGGATTTGTTGGCGCAGCACGTCGATGGGCACAACCTTGCCTTCGCGCTTGAAGCACCAGTAGGTCCAGCCATTGCAGCTGGGCGCGCCCTCCAGATGGGCCCCCACCTGATGGATCGATCCCTTGATATCGTCGCCGATCAAGGTGCCGTCGGCACGGACCTTGGCCTTGTGACGCTTGTTCATGGAATACAGCTCTTCACCCGGGCGCAGCATGCCACGTTCGACCAGCTGGCCAAAGGGCACACGCGGCTCGGCCCGTTTGGAGGCGGACACGGTCAACGCCTCACGGTCAAACTTGCGGATCTTTGCGATGCGTTTCTCGGCCACTTTGCGATAGGCCTCTTCCCGCTCGATCCCAATGAATTCCCGGCCCAGCATCTTGGCCACGGCACCCGTGGTGCCCGTGCCAAAGAATGGGTCGAGCACGACATCTCCCGGATTGGTCGAACCGACCAGAACCCGGTGCAGCAGGCTTTCAGGCTTTTGGGTCGGGTGGGCCTTGTCGCCCCGATCATCTTTCAGACGCTCATGGCCTGTGCAGATGGGCAGGACCCAGTCGCTGCGCATCTGAATCCCCTCATTCAGGGCTTTCAGGGCTTCGTAGTTGAAAGTGTACTTGCTGTTCTCGGATTTGCCCGCCCAGATCATCGTTTCATGGGCATTGGTAAAGCGTTTGCCGCGAAAGTTCGGCATCGGGTTCGACTTGCGCCACACCACATCGTTCAGGATCCAGAATCCTTCGTTCTGCAAAGACGCGCCGACGCGGAAAATATTGTGATAGCTGCCAATGACCCAGATCGCGCCGTTTGGTTTCAACAAACGGCGTGCCGCCTTGAGCCATGCAGTGGTGAACTCATCATAGGCACGGAAGGAATTGAACTGGTCCCAGTGATCGTCCACCGCGTCGACTTTGGAGTTGTCGGGGCGATGCAAGTCGCCCTTCAGCTGCAAATTATAGGGCGGATCAGCAAAGATCAGATCAACAGAACCCTCGGGCAAACTGTTCATCACATCAATGCAGTCGCCCGCAATAATCTGGTTCAAGGGAAGCGCCTCAGCGCCCTTCACATGTTTCGTCATCTATCTGCCTCTGTCCCCGGTGCTTTTGCACTCGTTGGTTGGCTTCAAGATGAGTCATAGCCGATTCGCGGTCAAATTCTTTTTTGAATCAAGATGTTAAGAAACTCTCTTGTCACAACATATTGTGGACGGGCTTGAACGTACGTCTATGGTATGCGGTCACGCCAAGATTTTGCAGCGCCAACCTGTGGCTTTTTGACGGATAACCCATATTCGTTTCCCAGCCATAACCCGGATGCTGTTGCGCCAAATCCACCATGATCCTGTCGCGACATATTTTGGCCACAATTGAGGCCGCCGAGATGGACAATGACCGGGCATCACCGCGCACGATGGGCGTTGCAGGCAAATGCAGATCGCGGGGCAACAAGGTGCCATCGACCAGCACATGATCCGGCGCCATCCGCAGGCCTGCCACAGCCCGGACCATTGCCAGATGTGCGGCGCGCAAAATGTTGAACTCTTCAATCTCGCGCACTGACGCATGGGCCACCGACACATCCGCCGACGCAATGATCTCAGCCCACAGTGCCTCACGCGTCTTGAGTGATAACTTTTTTGAGTCGTCCAGTCCGTCCGGAATACATCCCGCATCCAGCACAACGGCCGCGGCCGTCACCGGCCCGGCCAATGGGCCGCGACCAACCTCGTCAACCCCGGCCACACGGCCTCCAACCTGCGTCTCAAACGAATAGTCAGCCACCAGATCCCCTTCATCTTGCCAAATAAACTTCCGCCGGAGGCAAAAAACGCACTTTCCAGAGGAAAGTGCAAACGTCACGTGCCACCGCAAGGTGGCGCAATCAAAAAAGGCCGGTGCCCGAACACCGACCTTTCAGTTTGGCCACCCCCCGGTAACTGGGGAAAAGGGGCGTGCCCGGGCCCGCTCTTAGCGACGGGCCAATTGGTAACCCTGTTTTGTCAAACACCGCGCGCCAAAGGCATAACCCGCCCCGTTGCGAGTCCAGACCCGGCGGCCACACTCACTGGGCAGCGTTTTCGTGAACTGGTAGTTCCGGCTCAGACAACGCTGACCAAATGCCTGGATCATGCGCCCGTTTTGCGTCTCGAGGTTGAACAGGCAGCGTTGCGGCAGAAGCTTGCGATTGACCTGGCGCGGCAAGGGGCGGGGCTGAATGTGCCCGCGATGCGGCTGCACGTGACGGGGCTGGGCCTTGGGCGTATGGGTCTGAACCCGCGCCCGCGCCTTCTTGTCATCATTGCGTTTGTTGATCGCCGTACCAACAACCGCCAACCCAAGGATCACGGCGAGAGCGGCGGCAAGCTCGTCATCTCCCGCACGGGCCGGAACAGCGGAAAACCCGGTAATGGCAATGGCGATGGCAGCAATAGCGCCGATAAACTGTCGATGGATACGAAGTGTCATGGTGACGGTCCTTTTTGCGATACAAACCCGTGTTCGGGTGATGCATCGAAGGTGGGGGCCACCCCATCAGACAAGCAATAACGCAGCCACGTTATCCGATATCACGGGGTCCAACCCGCGCATGTTATTGAATATCCCGCACAATCAGCGCAGGTTGAAACCATGAAACAGATCACGCTCTCTTTCGCCATGGTCCTTGGACTGGCGGGCGCGGCACAGGCGCAATGCTATGCCGACTACAAGGCCAAGCAGGACAACCCACTGCGGCTGCACTATGGCGTGGCGCAGGTGTCAGGCGCATGCAACACCGGGAACGCGGCTCAGCAAATCGGGGCGCGCCTTGCCGCCCAAGGATGGACCCTGCTGCAAATCCAATCCGTTTTCGGCCCCGAAGGACTAGACCAAAGGAAATCCAGTGCAGGACAATTCTACCTCCGCTTCTGATATGCGGCGCACCGGTGGTCGGCTGGTCACCTTCGGCATTGCCGGGATCGTCGCCCTCCTGATAGTTGCTGCGCTGTTGCTGTTTCTGACCCTGCCGGATGCGGGCGCATTTGATGCACGGGTCGAACGGATATTCATCGAAAACGAAGATCTCACCAGCCCGGCGGAAATCAAACTGCTGGAAATTCTGGCGCAGTCAGGCACCGCATTCTCCGACACTCTTGCCAGTTACCGCGTGGTGATCTTCGTGCTCCTCGTCTTTGCCACCGCCATGATGATCGCCGCGCTGATCTTTCTGGTCCTGCTGGTCGGTTTCAACCGGCGCATGGCGCAAATCGAACGGGCCGGCATTCAGGTCAACTCGCTTCTGATCAGCCGCGAGGAAAACACAGTCTACCTCAACAACCTCGGCTTCAAACTGACGGATGCGGCGATGGAGACCATGTCGGTTCTGGCCGAGGCGCGGATGGACGACGATGTAATGTCAGGCTCCGAAATCGAAGGGGTGATTTCCGGGCGGGATGCGGCCGATTGTGACGAGGCAGCAGGTGCCACCCGGATCAAACGGCTGCGCGACACATTGGGCAACCAGATCGTGAGCGAACTCCTGGTCAAAAACATCGCCAGACGCGGCTACATGCTCGCCGTGGAAAAGGACGTGATCAAGGTCCTCTGATCCCCCTTCATCTTGCCAAAAAACTTCCGCCGGAGGCACAAAACGCAAACGCCGCAGGCGATTGCAAAACATCGCGTGGCGCGCAAGCGCCGCATTTCGACAGTGGCCATCCGGGGCAAACCACGTCTAGGGTGCGCCAAAGCAAACAGGAGACGCCACATGCCAGCACCGCACAACCCGTTCAAAGCCGCCCTCAAGGCTGGCGAAACCACCATCGGCTGCTGGCTCTCGCTGGGCGATCCACTTTCTACCGAAATCGCGGGCACCGCCGGGTTCGAATGGCTCCTGATCGACAGCGAACATACACCTTACGATATCACCCGCATCCGGCTTCAGCTGATGGCACTCCAGGCCTCGGACAGCCACGCGGCCGTGCGGGTGCCCACAGGTGAAACGTGGATCCTCAAACAGGTGCTGGACGCGGGCGCTCAGACTGTTCTGGTGCCCATGGTGGAAACCGCAGAGCAGGCCGCGCAACTGGTGCATGACGTGCGCTACCCGCCCACGGGCGGGCGCGGCGTGGGATATTCCGGGGCGCGCTGCTCACGCTTTGGATCGATCACCGACTACGGACAGACGGCAGACGACCAGATCTGCCTTTTGATACAAGTGGAAAACCGGGCCGGGATCGCAAATCTCGACGATATCCTGGCCGTAGACGGCATCGACGGCGTGTTCATCGGCCCCGCAGACCTGTCTGCCGATATGGGCTACATGGGCCAACTGACCCACCCCGAGGTACAGGCCACGATCAAGGGTGCGTTCGAGAAAATCGAAGCGGCAGGGAAAGCTCCCGGTGTGCTCGCCACGACACCGGAATTCACACAAGACTGCCTTGACTGGGGCGCGCGTTTTGTCGCAACCGGGCTTGATCTGCTGATACTGGCGAAATCCCTGCGCACGTTGGCCGCCACATGGGTGCCCAAAGGGTCCAAGGGCTGAACACAAGGGCGGGGGACACCCCCGCCTTACGCGCCCGCCTTGATGCCAAGTGCGGCCTGCGTGTACCCACCCGCTGCCCCATCAATGAAGTGCACGTGGGTATCGTCCATAATGGACGGCACGATACAGGTCATCATCGCCTCGCTCTGGATATGCATGCCGTAGCTCACGGTGCCGGCCGCTTGTGCGTCTTCCAGCAGTGATTTCAACCGCGCGACCGTCTCGGGGTCGCAATCCAGTGTCATCTTCAGCCCGTCGTCAAATTTGCGGTAATCCGCATTGGCCCCGACAGTGCGCTGGTAATGGGCGGGGTCAAAGCCGCCCAGCTTGATCTTGGTCTTCAGCAGCACCCACGCAATCGCCGTCTCGACCAGAATCTGGCGTTTGCGTTTGGCCAGCGGCATCGCTCCGCGACTGGCATGGGCCTCAAGGATCGCACCCGGCGGGGGCCAGCCCGTGCCCGGACCTTGTGGAGGCGCAGGGTGTCCATCACGCTCCAGATGGTTCACTGCGTCCAGCACCAAGCGTGTGATATCGGCAAAGCTCTCCTCACTCACGCCCGGCCGGGGCTGCACCAGCAGGGACAGAATTGCTCCGTTGCGCGCCTCCATATGGCTCCAGCGGCAACTCAGGCCCGTCAGATCAGGCTGAGTACCGGGCGGCGCAGCAGGCACGGTCTCGACCCCTGCCTTCATCTGCCCTTCCGCCCACACCACACCGCCACCGGTGAACATGGCATAGTCCACGCCGTCCGACACCTGATACCGCGCAACCGCCACCTCATACCCGGCAGCCCGGATGTCCTTGACCGGGAACAGGCCGACGCGCAGGCTCATATCGAATTCCTCGCGCGCCCAGACCTGTACCGCGGCCAGCGCGGACCGCGCCTCATCCGCAAACTCCGCAGGATGGGCAAAGGCCGCCCCATCCCCTCCAAAGACAAAGGGAAAGGCGCGTCCCCCCGCCCCGTTGATCTGGGCCGAGATCACGGCCGCCCCGATCATGTTCACGACCTTGTACTTCCCTGCCGCGATGGCCTCCGTGGACCCGGCGATATCGGACGTCCCCACCACCCAGTCATCCGGAAGAGCGGAGTAAAGCCCAGGCTGCGCCATGTCTGAAAAGTCCGTCCGCCGCTCCAAATCATCATAAAACATCAAACAACCTCTCGGAATGTCCGCAGCCTAGCACAGCCTGCGCACGCAACAATCACACTTGCGCGTGCACAAGGGTCATGTCACGCAGCCACAAGGGATGGAGGACCCATGCGATCTGGATTACTCATGCTGGCTTTGGCCTATGTGCTAAGCCAGTTTTTTCGTGCGTTTCTGGCGGTGCTGACCGCGCCGCTTGAGAGCGGCCTGGGCATCGGCCCGGATGTGCTGGCCACCGCGTCGGGCCTGTGGTTCCTCGCTTTCGCGTTTATGCAAGTCCCGGTGGGCTGGGCGCTCGACACTGTCGGCCCACGACGCACGGCGGGATGGCTTTTGCTGATCGGCGGAGGGGGCGGTGCTGCGCTTTTTGCGGTCGCCCAGGGGCCGTTTTATATCTACGGCGCGATGCTGCTGATCGGTGTGGGCTGTTCCCCGGTGCTGATGGCCAGCTTTTACATCTTTGCCCGCAGCTTTCCGCCCGCCCGCTTTGCCACGCTGGCAGCCCTCATGATCGGGGTGGGCACGGTCGGCAATCTGATCTCGTCCTACCCGATGGCACTGGCGGCGGACACGATTGGCTGGCGGGCTTCCATGTGGGTGCTTGCGGCAGGCTGCAGCGGCGTCGCACTCGGCATCCTGGCACGCGTGCAAGACCCCGGTAAACCCGAAGGAGAAGCGCACGGATCATTGCTGGACCTGCTGCGGATGCCGGCGCTTTGGCTGATACTGCCCATCATGTTCGTGAACTATGCCCCCATTGGGGCGGTGCGCGGGCTCTGGATCGGGCCCTACCTCACCGATGTCTTCGCGCTCAGCGTCGCACAGGTCGGCATCGGGACCCTGGTGATGAGCCTCGCAATGATCGCAGGCACCCTGGCCTACGGCCCGCTCGACCGTATTCTTGGCACCCGCAAGTGGGTCGCATTCGGCGGGAATGCGATAACGGCGATGCTGTTGGTTGTCTTGATTGCGGTCAGTGTGCGTGACCCTTGGCTGTCGATTGGCCTGATGGCCGCCATCGGCTTTTTCGGTGCCAGCTTTCCTGTCATCATCGCCCATGCGCGCGCCCTGTTTCCACCGCACCTGACCGGGCGGGGGGTCACGTTGATGAACCTCTTTGGCATCGGCGGCGTGGGGCTGGTGCAATTCGCCTCCGGGCGCATCCACACGGCGTGGTCGGGTGGCACAGCGGATGCGCCTTACGTCGCGATTTTTGCGTTCATTGCGATGGCACTGGCGGCAGGTCTGCTCATTTATGTCTGGAGCCGCGACACAACCGACTGAGAGGCCCCTTTCCCCCAACATCCTTTGGGTATAAAGGCCACGCACCTACCCGAAAAAGGAGACTATCATGGGGTATCGTGTCGTCGTCGCGGGCGCCACCGGCAATGTGGGCCGCGAAATGCTGAACATCCTTGAGGAACGCGGGTTCCCTGTGGACGAGCTTGCCGTGCTGGCCAGCCGCCGCAGCCTTGGCACGGAAGTGTCGTTCGGGGAAAAGACGCTGAAGACGAAGGACCTTGATACGTTTGACTTCACGGGCTGGGACATGGCGCTGTTTGCCATCGGCTCGGACGCGACCAAAACCTATGCGCCCAAGGCCGCCGCCGCAGGCTGCGTGGTGATCGATAACTCGTCGCTCTACCGCTATGATCCCGATGTGCCGCTGATTGTACCCGAAGTGAACGCGGACGCGATCGAGGGCTATACCAAGAAGAACATCATCGCCAATCCGAACTGCTCGACTGCGCAGATGGTTGTGGCGCTCAAGCCCCTGCACGATCGCGCCACGATCAAGCGCGTGGTGGTCAGCACGTACCAATCCGTGTCCGGCGCGGGCAAGGATGGGATGGACGAGCTGTGGGATCAGACCAAGGCGGTCTACAATCCCGTCAACGAGGTGCCCCCGAACAAGTTCCAGAAGCAGATCGCCTTCAACGTGATTCCGCAGATCGACGTGTTCATGGAAGACGGCACAACCAAGGAAGAGTGGAAGATGGTCGTGGAGACAAAAAAGATCGTCGACCCGTCCATCAAGGTCACGGCAACCTGCGTGCGTGTGCCCGTCTTTGTCGGTCACTCCGAAGCCGTCAATGTCGAGTTCGAAGAGTTTCTGGACGAAGATGAAGCCCGCGACATCCTGCGCGAAGCGCCCGGCATCATGGTGATCGACAAGCGCGAGCCCGGTGGCTACGTCTCGCCCGTCGAATGTGTCGGGGATTATGCCACGTTCATCAGCCGCATCCGTCAGGACTCGACAATCGAGAATGGCCTGAACTTCTGGTGCGTGTCTGACAACCTGCGCAAAGGGGCGGCCCTGAACGCCGTGCAGATCGCGGAATTGCTGGGCAACCGGGTGCTGAAAAAGGGCTGATGGCGGGGCGGAGGACACCTCCGCCTTACGGGTGCAGACCATAGCGTAAGGCGGACGTGCCGTCCGCCAGATATGCGAGAACGGGGAACAAGGGGCCAATTGGCCCCTTTTCTTTTGGGCTGCCGGGTGCACACTGGGTACACATCAAAAAAGGTCTCCCCATGCGCGCCCTCGCCCTTGTTGCCCTGTTCCTGCCGTTGCCCAGCCTTGCCGACACGATCACACTGGCGGCCCCACCAGTCGCCGTGACCGCCTATTCTCGGGGCGCAATCGTGACGCGCAGCGTGACCTTTGACATGCCTGCGGGCCAGCACGATCTGCGCATTGCGGACATGGACAGCACCCTCGACCCCGGCGTGATCGACATCACGCTGAGTGGCGCGACCCTGACATCGCGCAGTTGGGACGTGGATGGCAGCGGCCCTTACCGCGCACCGCGCACGCCCGAATGGATGGCCGCCCGCGACGCCCTTGAGGCCGCGACCGAGGCACTGGCCCAGCGCGATGACGCCATCGCCGTCGCACTGGCCAAAGCGCAGGCCGCCGAGGATCAGATCAAGTTCCTGAACGCAATCACCTTGCCCAATGACGCAATCACGGATGTCGACACATTGCGCGCCATTGGCCAGTTGATCGCCAGTGATGGCACCGCCGCGCGCTCCGCGATGCGGGCCGCCGAGGCAGAGGCACGGACCTTGCGTCAGGGTCGGGATGACCTGGCCTTTGCCGTACAAACCGCTGCCGCAGCGCTTGAAGCCGTGACCCCTCCCAATACCGACCCTGCGAGCCTCACCCTCAGCGTTGCAGAGGCTGAGGCAGGACCAGCCACGCTCACGATGCGCTACCCGACGTTCGAAGCTGAGTGGGCCCCGGCCTACACACTCCATCTTGACGACGCAGACACGCTCCGTGTCGCGCGTGCCGTGGTTGTTGCGCAATACTCTGCCGAAGACTGGGTGGATGTCGATCTGACCCTGTCCACCCTGTCACCCTTCGAAGGCTCCGAGCCGGGTACGCTCTGGCCCCTTCTGCGTCGGATCGAGGAAGAGCGCGACATACAGATCGCGCCCACATTGATGCGCTCGAACTCAGCGGCGGATATGGTGCTGGAATCGCCGGTGATCGTCGAAGAGGCTGTGGCAATGGCTGATCTGTCCGGTATCGGCGTCACCTATGCCTTGCCCGGCAAGGTCACAGTGCGCACGGACGAGGATGTAGTGCGCATCGCACTGGACACGATGACCTTTGACACCACTCTGTCTGCGCGCGCGGTGCCCGCGCGCAACGACACCGCATTCCGCCTTGTCGAATTCGATAACACCTCGCCAGAGATCCTGTTGCCGGGCCAGGCGGTCCTTTACGTCGACGGGCAGCTGATCGGGGAAACGGCGTTGCAAACCCTGCCACCCAACGCCGAGGCCGACATCTTCTTTGGTCCCATCGAAGGGCTGCGCCTGACCCGCGTTGTGCTCGATCGCAACGAAGGCGATCGCGGGATCATCAACCGCTCCAATGAAGAAACAGAGGCTGTGCGGATCGACATCGAGAACCTCACCGACCAAGCCTGGGACGTTACCCTACAAGACGCCGTGCCTTACTCCGAACAGGAAGACCTTGTGATTGAATGGAGTGCCACACCCGCCCCAGCCGTCACCGCAGTGGACGACCAGCGCGGCATTCTGGAATGGCAGATCACCCTGCCCGCGGGTGAAACGCAGACGATATCCTTGGAAACCAACCTGAGTTGGCCCGAAGGCATGGTGTTGCGGTAAGGTATTCGGACCGGATCGGGTTTCCCGGGTCTTAAAAACCTGCCGATCATCGCGGTCAGTTGGCGCGGTTTTGCGAGCTACAGACAGTTTTAGAGAAGTCTTTCTGTCATCCAAATATCTGATTTAAAAACACTAAATCAGGTTTTAAGACATTAATGAACAGCGGCCATCAGCGTGGCAATAAATTGGTAATTTCTGAGCGTCATACCAGTGCCAACCAACCGATCGGGGGATCGGGCGGTACTACCAGCCGGGGGGCTGGTTCGTTGTATGAGGTGAGTGGGATGATGAGTTGGATTAGGGCGCTGGTCAGCCGACCGGTGCAGCACCAGCATATGGACACCGCCTTGGAGAAGCCAAGGCTGTCACGGCAAGAACTGACCGAATTGTTTGCGAAAGAGTTGGGCCGGCCCGTGCCGTCAACGCACGCCCGTTCGGTGCCTGATACGCAGCACAAGACTGGAACGTATCAGTCTTTTCGTGTTTTCAAGGTGCTGCTGTCAGATCTGCACGCGCAACAGCGCTGGGGCTAAGCTTTACGGCAGATGCAACGCCAAGGTCCGGCCCCACAGCGCAACGCGCAGGACTGACGACGGCGGACCACGTGAGTGAGTGGAAATGGGTGACGGGGTGGGCAGCCAAAATGCTGTGCCACCCCTTTCCCGTTTGCACGCTGTATATCAGACGCCTCGATGATCTGGCCGCGGGGTCAAAACCGCTCCGCCCGCAGGACTTCGCAGTCCCCGATCGTGACGATCCCGATATGCCGCTCGACCACGGCAAAGGCGGCATCCAAAAGGGCGTCAATCCTGTCCGGACGCACCACGCAGACCACCTGCACCATGCCGGCGCCGCGTGTGATCTGGCCTTCACGGCTCCATGCACCAGAACTGCCTGACCCACCCAGCACCGGCAGAACGGACCAGCCGGTCACCCCGGCTTCTGACATCGCATCCGTCAGGCGCGACTGCATGACCTGTTCGATGATGATGGCCACGCGTTTGGCTTTGTGAGTCTCCATCAGGGAGATCCTCCGGTAAGGGCGCTGGCGACAGCCACGTAGGTGGGGATGCCGAGCGTGAGGTTGAACGGAAAGGTAACCCCAAGTGACAGGGTCAGGTAGATGGACGGGTTTGCCTCGGGCAGAGCGACACGCATGGCGGCGGGCACCGCGATATAGCTGGCCGATGCCGACAGAACCATGAACAGCGCCACGCCGCCCGTGCTGACGCCCAACAGCAGGCCGGCGGCCAATCCACAGGTCGCCCCCACCACCGGCATCACCACGCCAAAGGCCAGAACCCCCGGGGTCAGCACGCCCGAACTGCTGCGCAAACCGCGCCCCGCGACCAGCCCCATATCCAGCAGAAACAGGCACAGTACCCCTTGGAACGGGGAAACGATGAACGCCTCGATCTTGGCCATCCCGTCCGTTCCGGTAATCCAGCCGATCACAAAGCTGCCCACCAGCAGCACGATAGAGCCATTCAGCATGATCTCGCGCAGCAGTTCATTGTCCATTCGGCGCGACTCCCCACCGCGGGAAATCAGCCATAGGGCAGACAGGATCGCCGGAGCCTCCATCGCCGCGGCCACAGCGACCATGTAGCCTTCGGATGCGATTCCGCTGCTGCCCAGCACGGATGTCGCTGCCACGAAGGTCACGATTGAGATCGACCCGTAGTGCGCAGCGACGGCCGCTGCATCCAGCCGCGAGAGATTGCCCATCACCTGCAACAGCGCAAATGCGATGATTGGCAAGGCGGCGGACAAGACGATGCCAGCCAAAAGCGACAAGGCCAGCGTGACGTCAATACCGTGATCAGCGACACTGACCCCGCCTTTGAAGCCGATGGCGAACAGCAGATAGATCGACATGCCCTTGGCCACGGCCTCTGGAATGTTCAGATCCGACCGCGCAAGGGCTGCGGCCACGCCCAAGGCAAAGCTGAGGATAATGGGCGAAAGGAGGTTCGTCGCCGCAAGGCTCAGGATTTGATCCATCAAATTTTCCTAAACTGAAACGGTCTATACCGGCTGAAAATCAAGCGTCTTGCCCATGAACTGGCTCATGCCGCCCTCGGCGATGTCTGTCCACAGCCCATGGATGCTGAGGGACCCGTCATTCACGCGGGATTCCACGAACGGAAAGGTCATCAGGTTCTCCATCGAGGTGACGACGGCCAGCTGTTCCAGTCGCTTTGCCTTGTCTTCTTCTTCCATGATCTCGGAAACCTGGTCGTATTTGGGCCGCAGAATGTCCATCCAGCGCCCCACAAAGCTTTCCTTTTCCTCAAGCTCCGGTGCGCGCCCCTCGCACATGTCGATGCACCCTTGGACACCGCCACACCGCGAATGGCCCAGCACGACGATATGGGCGACTTTGAGCACGTTGACGGCATATTCAACCGCCGCTGAGGTGCCGTGATGATCTCCGTCCGGCTCAAAAGGCGGGACAAGGTTGGCAATGTTACGATGAATAAAGAATTCGCCCTGATCCGCCCCAAAGATCGAGGTCACGTGCACCCGGCTGTCGCAACAGGAAATGATCATGGCCCGCGGGCGCTGGCCTTCGGTTGCAAGTCGGCGATACCACGCACTGTTTTCGGCATAGGTCGTCGCTTTCCAGCCCTGATAGCGCTGCAAAAGAAAGGTCGGAAGGGGTTTCATCCTGTGCATGGCGCTGGTCTGCCTGTTCCCTGAGTATCGCTAAGGGCTGTGATTACCCGGAATTGTCAGCAAATTCGAGGGAAAAGACTGAAACGACATAACGATTTGGGAAGGTCTGATATGCGATGAGAGTCTGGACCGTGGGGGTCCACCGCATTGGGTGAGTAAGGGGTGAACAAAGTGACGAACATTACCCAGCTTCGGCTGTCAGAACATGTGAAGGTCGATCACGACCGTCTCGATGCGCTCTATTCCGAAATGGAACATGCTGCCGCCGAGGACATGGTGTGCCGCGCCATGGAGGAACTGGCGCTGCGCATGGCGCAATGTGATCGGCTCTACCGGGCTTCCGATTTCGACGGATTGCGCAAGGCGAGCCGGTCTCTGATCGCGATTGCCGACCAGATCGGCATGACGGTCATGGCCCGTGTGGCCCGCGACGTGGCCGATTGCGCAAGATTGAGGGACCCGGTGCCTCTCGCAGCAACACTTGCGCGGCTTATGCGCACGGGCGAGGAGTCTCTGACCGCCATCTGGGATCTGCAAGACGTCACGATCTGAACCCCGCGCTCTTGCAGCCACGAGCAAA
>JBCBDZ010000034.1:0-22987 GCA_038529225.1 Pseudomonadota bacterium
TTGATCGTGGTATCGTCCACGAATTCTGCAACAGGCACCGGCAGGTTGCGCGGTGCGGGTCCGCGACGGATGCGGCCCGATGTGTCATAGTGTGACCCGTGGCAGGGGCAGAACCACCCGCCAAAGTCGCCTGCATCGCCCAGCGGGACGCAGCCAAGGTGCGTACAGACACCGATCATCACCAACCACTCGCCAGCTTCATCCAACGACCGGTTTTCGTCAGACGCATCCGCATCCGCGCCCAGATTTGCGTTTTCCGAATTGCCGTCCGGAAGCTCGGACAGTTCGACCTCGCGGGCCGCGGCGATCTCTTCTTCGGTGCGGCGACGGATAAAGACAGGCTTGCCGAGCCACTTGACGGTCAACTGGCTGCCGGGTTCCACGCTGCTGACGTCAACACGGATGGACGACAAGGCCAGAACATCAGCCGAAGGGTTCATCTGATTCACAAGGGGCCAGACAGCAGCACCGGCAACGACCACACCTGCACCACCTGTGGCGTAGTACAAAAAGTCGCGGCGTTCGCTGTCGTGTTCTTCTTCTGCGTGGGACACGGGGGTTTTCTCCAGTTTCCAAGCGACCCCGAAGGGTCAATGACATAATAGGCCACGCGCGACGCGTCACCAATGTTGACGAGCTATCTAGCGCCGTCGTCCGGCCACGTCCAGCGTGCAATCTGCCGCACGTGGTCGCAGGGCATGGGGTTTAACCCTTTGTTAAGACTCAAGGACCACGCGCTGCATTAATCCCGGTGCGGGTGTACGGGCGGTGCACAGGTTGTGCACACCCGGTGTAAGGCCCGTGCGCGCCCGTTTCCCTTGTTTGTACGCTGTTAACACACGATTCGGCCGCGTTCTGGTTTTTCGGGCTGCGAAGGTTGCACAGATGGCGCGGCTCAGGGGGCCGTGGCACCCATCGAAGGACGCGCCGAAAAACCCTCATACCATTCCGCAAGCGCCGTGCGCCCTTTGCGCCAGTCGCGGGCTTCGTGCCGGAAATCGAGGTAGCCAAGCGCGCAGGCCACCGAGATATGCCCGGCGCCAACCGGCCCGGACAGGTGGCTCATCCAGCGGGTATTGAGCGCATCAAGGCCACGCTCCACCTTCCCCCACTGCGCCTCGATCCATGGCTCGGACACCTGCGCGGGGTCGCGCAGCCGGATTTCGTAGACCATGGACACGGCACTGTCCATGATCCCGTCCCCCGTGGCCTCCAATGTCAGCGTTTCCCAACGGCGACCGTCGGTCGGATACATCCCGCCCTTGAACAGATCGTTGAGATAGGCTGTGATGACCCGACTGTCATACAGGGTCACACCGTCGGACCGCTCCAGCGCCGGCAGGCGGGCCAGTGGATTCGCGGCCATCAGGCTCGGGTCCGACGCAAGCGCCGTGGTGGTGACAGTGGCCAGTTCAACCTCATCGACCTTGCCCAATTCATGCAGCAAAACAACGACTTTGCGCACAAAGGGCGAGGCGGGCGAGTGATAGAGTTTCATAAGGATCCCTTTCCGGTTGCGCGGACCGTAGCAGAGCCGCAGGCTCTGTCCAACGGGCGCTACCCGGCCCCGCGCATGAGGGCGGCGAGAGCCCGGGTCTCGCTCCCCATGCCATAGGCATCCATAAATTCCGCCGCACGCTTGCGGACGTCATCGGGCTTGTTCTGGTTCAACTTCCACGTGCCATCCACCCCTTCGATCTTCATCCGGCAGGGCACGATCTGGCGCATCATCCTGTCCAGCACGTCGGGGGTCATCTTGTCCGTCTTCCAGGGCGTTTTGGGCGTCAGCTGCTCCTCAAAATGCCTGGACTGGCGATCCAGCAGGTCCCGCATCTCTTCGTGCGGGCGCAGTTCCAGTGTGCCAGTCAGATGCACGGCGATGTAGTTCCATGTGGGCACCTGATCGGACACCTCGTACCAGTCGGGCGAGACATAGCCATCCGGGCCACTCACAGCGATCCGTGCCGGCAGCGGCGTTTTCAAGGCGCGGGCAATCGGGTTGGAACGGACGAGATGCAGATGCAGAAAGCCAGCGTCCTCATCAATCAGAAACGGGACATGCGACATCACCGGGCCGGCATCGTGATTGATTGCCAGAATGCCAAAGGCGCGTTCGCGCGCAAAGGCGATGTTGTCCTGCGCCGTCTGGTCATGAAACACGGGGTTTGGATGCATGACTCTGCTCCGTTCTACGTCGGGTTCCTCTTGCCTTGGGGTGCGCGACTTGGCAACCTGATGCTGTTCTCAGGGCGGGGCGAAATTCCCCACCGGCGGTATGCAGACTGTGATCTGTAAGCCCGCGAGCGCAACGCGCCCTTCCTGCGGAGGACGCTTGGTCAAGCAGATCAGGTGAGAAGCCTGAGCCGACGGTCATAGTCCGGATGAAAGAGAACGTGCAGTTGCCGCGCCCGCTCGGGTGCGCGTCGCTGTACGCAATCGCCTTGGGTGTGAAGTGTCTGAACCTAAAGGAGATTGCAATGACACACACCCGCTTCGCCTTCGTCAAAGCCCGCTGGCACGCCGACATTGTCGACCGTGCCTATCAGGGTTTTACCGAATTGATCCTGCCGTCGCAGGTGGATGCTTATGACGTTCCCGGCGCTTTCGAAATGCCACTGATGGCCCAAACCCTCGCCGAGTCAGGACGCTATGACGCCATCATTTGTGCCGCGCTTGTGGTGGATGGTGGTATCTACCGACATGACTTTGTCGCATCCGCTGTCGTGGACGGTCTGATGCAGGTCGGGTTGAAAACCGGCATGCCGGTTTTGTCCGTCTCTCTGACACCGCATCAGTTTCAGGAAACGGAGCATCACAAAACAATTTATGCAGAGCATTTTGTGTCGAAAGGGCGTGAAGCCGCGCAAGCCGCTCTTGGCATCCTTGAAACGCGCAAATCCCTGCGCTCAGCGGCCTAGATAGGCACGCAAGGCGGCTGGCGGGTTGGACATGATCTCGGACACGGGCCGGGGCGGTTCGACCCGCCCCTCGTCCACAAAGATCACCTGATCCGCTGCCCGCTCTGCATCTTCGGGCGCATGGGTGATCATCAACACCGTCGCGCCCGTGTCGCCTGCCACGTCACTTGTCAGATCGAGCATCTCCGCGCGCAGGGCGGGGCCAAGGGCGGCAAAGGGTTCATCCAGCAACAACAGCGGTTTGCCTTGCACGAGAACACGGGCCAAAGCGGCCCGGCTCTGCTGCCCGCCGGAGATTCCGCCCGGTTTGCGTGCCTCAAACGCGGCCAATCCAACTTGGTCAAGCGCGTCGGAAACCTGCGCCTGTTCCGCGCCTGTGAGTCGCAGCGTTGGGCGTAGACCCAATCCGACATTCTGCGCCAGCGTCAGATGCGGAAAGAGGTTGCCGTCCTGAAACAGCATTGCGATGCCGCGCTTGTCAGGTGCAGCGGTGCTGACGTCCTGCCCCCCGACCTCGATCCGGCCGTCAGATGGGATATACCCCCCGATCGCCCCGAGCAGTGTGGACTTGCCCGCACCCGAAGGCCCGATCACCGCCACGCGCTGTCCCGCGTCGACGGCAAAATTGGCGTTCAGGGCAAAGTCACCCAAACTGATCTGCAGCCCTTCAACCTTCAGCATGTCGCCGCCCCCACGCATCGCAGGCCCAGAACATCCCAAGCGCCAGCACCAGCAAAAGCAGTGCAGCCCCCGCTGCCGCATCTGTCCGGTAGCTGCCCATCAAGCGGTACATCTGCAGCGGTAGCGTGGCCCGGTCTCCATCTGCAAACAAGGCCACAACGCCCAAATCCCCAACCGACAGTGCCGCCGCCAGACCAGCGGCAAAGCCAAGCGGGGCGCGGACGCGAGGCAGCACGACAATGCGCCACAACGCCAGACCAGAGAGGCCCAAACCTGCGCTCAGGCGTCCGTAGTCGGCGATGACCTGCCGCATTGCAGGCATCAGAATGCGCACGGCGAAAGGCAGCGACATCATTGCATTGACCAGTGCTGTCACGACCAAGGCAAATTGCGTCGGCGCGGCAAAAGGGTTGATCAGGATGAACCAACCCGTCCCGATCATCAGCGGGGACGCGGCAAGACCGACAAGCGTCAACGCCTCTGCCCCGCCCGATCGCGTCTGCGCCAGCCACATTGAGATTGGCAGGGCCAATACAACCAGCACCACAGTGCTGAGCGCCGCCACCCACGCCGACGTCCAGGCCGCCGACAAGACCAGCGCGGGCATCTGGCCCAGTCCGGCCAGTCCGGAGATCGCAATCGCACCCAATGGAACCAGCAAAAACGTAGCCGCCAGAAAAATCCAAACGGTGTCCAGCACCTTTGACCCTGCGCCATTCGCATCCCAACGCTGCACCGGGCGGTCACGTCCCATCTGCACGGCTATGGGGGGCAGTATCCACAATGCGGCGACCGCCGCCGACCCGGCGACGACCAACTGGAGTAGGCTCAGCACCGCGGCCCGGCCCAGATCAAATTCAAAGCGGAAGGCCTGATAGATGGCCAACTCGATTGTTGTCGCACGCGGCCCGCCCCCCAACGTCAACGCGACGGCAAAGCTGGTGAGGCAAATGACAAAGATCAGGGCGAAAGCGCCGGGCACAACCTGCCGCAACACCGGCCATTCGAGCGTGCGAAACACGACCATTGGGGGCAAACCCAACTGCCCCGTCAGGCGAAACTGTTCTGCGGGAATCGCCTGCCAACCCTGCAGGATCAGACGTGTGGCCAATGGCAGATTGAAAAACACATGCGCCAGTACGACGCCGTTCAGCCCGTAGATGGACAGGGGCGGCAGCCCGAACAGGCCAAGCCCCTGACTGATCCATCCGGACCTGCCAAACACAACCAGCAACCCCATGACGGCCACGATGACCGGAAGGATAAAGGGCGCGCCCAGCAAAGTGACCAAGAGCCCCCGCCCGACAAAACGACGCCGGGCCAGAGCGCGCGCCACGGGGATGGCAAACACCACGCTGACCAACGCCGACAGAAACGACTGCCAGACCGTAAAGCGCAACGCGGCCCAATCCGCGACACCGAACGTCACAGGCCATTGCGCCTGTGACGCCACGGCGGCCAGTGCCGCGAGGATCAGACAAAAGACTGTCCCCGCTGCGACTGGCCCCGCAATCGTCGAGGTCTTTACTGGATGAGTGTGGCGCGCCATGTCTCGATGGCCTGTGCCTGCACCTCTGCCGCCTCGGTTTCCGAATAGAACAGTACCTTTTCCGGCAGGGGCAGTTGCGCCCATCCCTCCGGCCACTGATCCTCGGGCAGCGCCGAAGGCAGTGACCAGTTGGCCGTCGGGATCAACGTCTGAAAATCCGTGCTCATCACATAGGCCATGAAGGCATCCGCCAGTTCAGGCTGATCGGTGGCGGCGATCTTGCCCACGGTTTCGGCCATGAAATAGTGACCTTCGGGGAAGATCGCAGCCTTCTTGGTGAAATCCTCTTCGGCAAACATGTGATAGGCGGGCGACGTGGTGTAGCTGAGGACCATGTCTGCCTCTCCGTCCGTGAACAGGCCGTAGCTGGCCGACCAATCCTTGGTCACTGTCAGGATGTTGGGGGCAAGCTGCGCCCATGCGTCGGCGGCTTTGTCGCCGTAAACCGCCTGCACCCACAACACCAGCGCAAGTCCAGAAATCGACGTACGCGGGTCTTGGATCACGATCTTGATGTCGTCGTCCATGGCCAGCAGGTCTTCGAAGCTGGCGGGCGGTGTGTCGATGCGGGTTTCGTCATAAATGAATGCGGTGTGGCCGTAGTTGAAAGGCAGGAACACTTCGTCATCCCACGCAATCGGCAGGGTCAGCGCGCTGTTGTCCTGCCCATGCGGGGCAAAAAGGTCCGTCGCGCGGGCCTTGGCCGTGACGTCCGTCGTCAGGCCAATGACCACATCCGCCTTGGTGCGCGCGCCCTCAAGCAGAAGGCGGGGCATCAGATCACCCGTCGAAAACTCCAGATCGCATTCGCAGATTTCCTCAAAACCCGCCTCGATCTTGGGGCCGGGCCCCCATTCGGAGGTAAAGTAATCCCCCGCATAAACAGTCAGTACAGGCGTCTCTGCCCAAGCCGCGCTGGCAGCCAGAACAGCGGCAGTTGTCATCAGATACTTCATCGCATCCTCCAATAAAGAAGACGGCGGGAAATAGGTGTTGGGTGATCCAAACCTTCCCTCCGCCGGTGTTAACCGGTTCAGGTTCAACGGGTTCGCATCATTGCATCTCAGCTGTTGCCAGCACCCCGAGGTGGCATCACGTATAGGAGGGTGCCCGCCAAACGGCAAGCACCCCAAAGAGCGACACTCAGCCACGCTCTCTAAAAGTAGTGATCGCGGCGCGCGCCATCGTACCGCCCGCCCTTCAGGCAGCAGCGTTTGAACCGTTTCCCGGACCCACAGGGGCAGGGATCATTGCGGCCAAGTTTTTCACTGAGTTCCACATCGCCCATGCACCATGCGGTCGCCGGTTTTCACCCGGGTTTCGGATGGGAAGGACCGTCTGCGCTTAGACGTGACCTCGAAAGGAGGGGCGGTCTTCGGGTTTGATACGGCGTGCCATGTCAGCCTCCATTTTTTGTGGTTCGAGCGGACCGCTTAAGGCACGGGCGCCACTTGGGCAAGGATTCCTTCAACGGACTTGGCAATGGGCAACCCGCAGCGTATGTCCCGCTTGATCGGATTTCGGAGTACCCTTCATGTCGTTCAACACCTTTGGCCATCTGTTCCGTGTGACCACATGGGGCGAAAGTCACGGGCCTGCGCTGGGCGCGACGGTTGATGGATGCCCGCCGGGTGTCGCGATTGACGAGGACATGATCCAGACATGGCTCGACAAACGCAAACCCGGGCAGAACAAGTACACGACGCAGCGGCGCGAGCCGGATGCGGTCAAAATACTGTCAGGGGTGTTTGAGGGCAAAACAACGGGCACGCCCATCCAGCTGATGATCGAAAATACGGATCAGCGTTCAAAGGATTACGGCGACATCGTCGAAAAGTTCCGCCCCGGTCATGCCGACATTTCCTATTGGCAGAAATACGGAATTCGGGACTATCGCGGGGGTGGACGCTCATCAGCCCGGGAAACAGCGGCGCGGGTGGCGGCCAGTGGTGTGGCGCGGGCGGCCCTCGCCCATCTTGCCCCAAAGGTCGAGATCAAGGGCTACATGACACGCATGGGCGCGCACGAGATTGACCGCGCACGGTTCGACTGGGATCAGATTGACCAGAACCCGTTCTGGGTGCCGGATGCTGAAGCGGCGGAAACCTGGGCCGACTATCTGGACGGACTGCGCAAATCCGGTTCGTCTGTCGGTGCCGTCATCGAAGTCGTTGCCCGCAACGTGCCTGCAGGCCTGGGCGCACCGATTTATGGCAAACTTGATACGGACCTTGCTGCTGCGATGATGTCCATCAATGCGGTCAAGGGCGTCGAGATTGGCGAAGGCATGTCCGCGGCAATGCTGACGGGCGAGTTGAACGCCGACGAGATCTTTATGGGGCCGGACGGGCCAGAGTATTCGTCCAACCATGCTGGCGGCATCCTTGGCGGTATTTCGACTGGGCAGGACATTGTGGTGCGCTTTGCGGTCAAACCGACGTCATCCATCCTGCAAACCCGCCATACGATCACCAAGTCGGGCGAACCGGCCGAGATCATCACCAAAGGCCGCCATGACCCCTGTGTCGGCATTCGCGCCGTGCCTGTGGGCGAGGCGATGATGGCTTGCGTAATCCTTGACCACCTGCTGCTGGATCGCGGTCAGACGGGTGGCGTGCGCGGGCCCATCGGCTAGGACAAAAGCGCGCGCACCGAACGGACCACGTTTTCAAGCGTTTCCTCATCAAGGCGCGCGCGCGCCATGGTGCGCAGACCCATGTATTGTGCGATCAGCATATCGGCGAGCGCACCGCGGGCCTCATCTGACATGTGCTCGTGCTTGGGTGAGGCCTTCAGCGCCTCGTCAATCCCGTTGCGCATGGCGCCAAGACCGGCAGACACGGCTTCGGCAATATCATCATCATACATGCTGGGCCCGGCGGCAGCGGTGCACAGCAAACAGCCCCGGCGATCTCCGTGCGTCACGGCGCGGTAGGAATTGGTAAACATCGTCAGAATACGGTCTGCTCCGTTGGGAATTGCGGGATCCGTCAACAGGGTGACACCAGCCTGCACCGCTTTCCCCTCGTAGTGATCAAGGACTTTCAGAAAAAGCGTCTTCTTGTCGGTAAACGCCTTGTAAAGGCTTCCGCGGGTCAGGCCCATGCCATCCAGCAGATCGGGCAGCGACGCGCCCTCATACCCATGGGTCCAGAAGACCTGCATGGCCTTGTCGATGGCTTGATCGGTGTCAAAGGAACGGGGACGACCCATGATGCTGTCTCCAAAACGTGCGTGCCTGTCTCATATAACATTCGGAACTGTTTAGTCCAGAACTCACGGCAACGTGTTTTGTACTGATCGGTTCCTAATGTTAACTCTGGATCACGGCCAACCGAACACCGCAAAGGATCACCGACATGTTCAAAGCTCTCGCAACCGTCCTCGCCATCGCATTGGCAGGTTTCATTTCATTCTCAGCCGCCGCAGATGCGGGTGCCGTTGCATCCGGCACGTTCACCGGCGCGTCTGATCACATCACCACTGGCGGAGTTGAAGTCATCAAGAATGACGATGGCAGCCACACCGTTGTCCTCGCCGCCGACTTCAGCCTTGATGGCGCACCGGACCCGCGCGTCGGGTTTGGCAAAGACGGCAAGTACGACACTGCCACTGGCATGGGCCTGCTGAAATCGCTGAACGGGACACAGTCCTTCACCGTTCCTGCGGGTGTCGACCCGGCTGACTACAACGAAATCTACATCTGGTGTCTGAAGTTCAGCGTGCCTTTGGGCGTCGCTGCGCTCAACTGATATCTTGTCACTTGGGCTGGAACCCGGCATGGGTGCTGTGACATGCCAGCGCCCTCCACCCAGAACAGACCCGGCACCGCCATCGGCCTCAAGCTGACGGCGGTGTTTCTGTTCATGGTGATGGCGGCCATGATCAAAGAGGCGACGCAGTCCGTGCCCGCCGGACAGGCGGTGTTCTTCCGCTCGTTCTTTGCCATGCCGATCATCATGGTCTGGATCTGGCATCGGGGCGATCTGCGTCAGGCGCTGGTCCCGGTGAACCTGATGGGCCACATCTGGCGCGGGCTGTTCGGAACGACGGCGATGGCGCTGACCTTTGCCGGCCTCGGTCTGTTGCCGCTGCCTGAAGTGACGGCGATCGGCTATGCCACGCCGATGTTCACCGTCATCCTGGCCGCGCTGATGCTGGGCGAAACCGTACGCCTGTTTCGGATCAGCGCGGTCGCCCTCGGCCTTGTCGGCGTCATGATCGTCATCTGGCCCCGGTTGAGCGTGGATGCTGATACGCTGGGCACGGCGGGTATGATCGGTGCGCTGATGGTGCTCGGGGCCTCGATCCTGCGTGCACTGGTGCAAATCCATATCCGCACGCTGGTCAAGACGGAGCATACCGCCGCCATCGTGTTCTACTTTTCCCTGACGGCGACACTGCTCAGCCTTCTGAGCTTGCCTTTCGGCTGGGTTGTTCCGTCAGCCTTTGATGCAACACTGCTGATCGGGGCCGGACTGGTCGGGGGCGTGGCGCAGATCCTTGTCACCTCCAGCTATCGGTTCGGCGGGGCGTCGATGCTGGCGCCCTTCGACTATGCCTCACTGATCTTTGCGGCGATCATAGGCTACTTCATCTTTGCCGAAGTGCCGACGTTGAACATGGTCGCAGGTGCGGCGCTCGTCGTTCTGGGCGGCGTGCTGATCATCTGGCGGGAACGCCAGTTGGGCATGGACCGACGCCGCGCCCGTCAGGTGACCGATCCCAAGGGTTAAGGGCGGTGACAGGCCGACGCTTCGACCACGAGACCGTTGGGGCCAAAGCGCAAGGTCTCGGCAGCCAGCACATCAAGCTGGTTGCGATAGGTGATCACCAGCATTCCATGCCCGTGCAGAACATCCACAACGACAAAGGACAGGTCAGGTTGCGCTGCCAGTGCCTTGGTCCAGTAAGCGCGCAATGCGTCTTTGCCGTGCAACTCGCCACCGCCGGTCAGTCGCACGGCCTTGTGCGAGCGAAAGACAATGTCGCTCGAATAGTGGGCAAGAATACGGTCCAGGTCGTGAGAGTTCCATGCGGCCTCCCACGCCTCGGCAAAGGCATCGAAATCCATTTTGCCTACGCGCGGACCATCTGTTCGTAGCCCTCGGCGATGTCGCGCGCGATGGTGCCAACTTCAAAGTTGTAATCCGCGATCTGGCCGACAGGGGTCACTTCCGCGGCGGTACCGGTCAGCCAGCATTGCTCGAACCCTTCCAGTTCATCTGGCATGATAATCCGCTCGTGCACCTTGATCTGACGATCTTCCAGCATCCCGATGACGGTCTGGCGGGTCAGGCCGTTCAGGAACACGTCGGCCTTGGGCGTGTGGACCTCCCCGTCCTTGACGAAAAAGATGTTGGCGCCTGTGCACTCCGCCACATAGCCGCGATAGTCCATGAACAATGCGTCGGAACAGCCCTTGGCCTCGGCGGCGTGTTTGGACGTGGTGCAGATCATGTAAAGGCCGGCAGCCTTGGCATGCACGGGTGCGGTCTCGGGTGACGGGCGTTTCCACTTGGCGATGTCGATCTTGGCGCCCTTGAACTTGGCGTCGCCGTAATAGCTGCCCCATTCCCAAGCCGCGATGGCCAGATGGACCGGGTTGCGAGCAGACGCGACGCCCATGTCTTCGCCTGCACCGCGCCACGCCACCGCGCGTACATAGGCATCCGTCAAACCGTTGGCCGTCAACACCTGCTGCTTGGCTGCCTCAATCTCATCCACGGTGTAGGGGATTTGAAAGTCCAGTTCATTGGCTGAAAAATGCAGGCGCTCTGAGTGTTTACGGCTGAGGAAAATCTTGCCGTTATACGCGCGCTCACCCTCAAAGACGGAACTGGCATAGTGCATGGCGTGGGTCAGGACATGGACATTGGCCGTGCGCCAGTCGACCATTTGGCCGTCCATCCAGATTTTCCCCTCACGATCATCATAGCCAGCCATGTCAGCCTCCGTAATTTGCAAAAATTGCGCTACTAGGTCCGTTACGGACATAAAGTTGCGCAAAACCTGCGATTCGATATCGCTTCACTCTTGGAATGTCAACAAGGCTGACTTAAACTGCCCGCAAAACGATCACGAATGAAACGGGGGGAAGCATGGCCGATGGACGCTCAAGCGCCGCGATCAGTGGGGAAAGCCTGCTGTTCCTGACGGACGAACAATTGCGACAGGGCATCGAGGCGATGTTCTTTGCCTATCGCGGCTTTACTGCTGATCCTGACCGTATCCTGTCAGACATGGCCTATGGCCGTGCCCACCACCGTGCGATCCATTTCATCAACCGGGCTCCGGGGACGACGGTGAACAACCTACTCAACATTCTGGGCGTCACCAAACAATCGTTGAACCGGGTGTTGCGCACCCTGATTTCCGATGGTCTGGTCGAAAGCCGTGTCGGCCGGATCGACAAGCGCGAACGTCACCTTTATCTTACCGACGATGGTCGCCTTCTTGAAGGAAGGTTGTCAGACGCCCAACGCGCCCGGATGCGTGCGGCGTTCCGCGATGCAGGACCTGAGGCGGTGGCGGGATTCCGACAGGTCCTTGAGGCGATGATGGACAGCGAAATGCAACGCGCTTACACACGCCTCAAGGAGAGCGGCACATGAGTACATTCGATGCCCATCTGCTGATCGTGGATGATGACGAGCGGATCAGATCGCTGTTGCAGAAGTTTCTGATGCGCAACGGCTTTCTTGTGACTGCGGCGCGTGATGCCGAACATGCGCGGCGCATTCTGACCGGGCTGGATTTCGATCTGATTGTGCTGGATGTCATGATGCCGGGCGAAGACGGGCTGAGCCTTTGCCGTGCCCTGCGTGAAACCCACGCCACGCCGATCCTGCTTCTCACAGCCAAAGGCGACACTGAAAACCGGATTGAGGGGCTCGAGGCTGGCGCGGACGACTATCTTCCCAAGCCGTTCGAGCCCAAAGAGCTGCTGTTGCGGATCAACGCGATCCTGCGCCGTGTTCCGGAAGTGGACGAGGCCGAGGCGACGCCGAAGATCCTGACACTTGGCCCCATCCGCTATGACATGGAACGCGGTGAGATGTGGCAGGGCTCAGACCTTGTGCGCCTGACGGCAACCGAGATGCAGTTGATGAAACTGTTTTCGGCGCAGCCCGGCGAGGCGATCAGCCGCGCCCAACTGGTCGAAGATCTGGGCCGTGACCGAGGGCAGGCGCAGGAACGGGCCGTCGATGTGCAGATCACGCGTTTGCGCCGCAAGATTGAAACCGACCCGAAACAGCCCCGCTATCTCCAAACCGTGCGTGGCGCGGGATACATGCTGGCACCGGATTGAACCATGACGACCGCTCTACTGACTCATGCCGACGGATTGTTGCACGTGACCCCTCCCGGTATGCCCGAGCAGGTCGCGCGCCTTGCCTATATCCAGCGTGCGCTCGAGGATCTCGACGTCTTGCGTGTCGATCCACCCTTGGCCAGCGACACCTCCATCGCGCTATGCCACCCACAAAGCTACATCGACTTTGTGCGTTCCAAGATGCCAACAGATGGCTTTGCCGGACTGGACCGCGAGACTGACGCCGAAACCTTCCTGTCGCCGACATCCGAAGGCGCCGTATGGCGTGCTGCGGGTGGCGCGGTAAAGGCGGTGGACATGGTGCTGGACGATGAGGTGACCAATGCGTTCGTCGCCATGCGCCCGCCGGGCCACCATGCCGAACACAAACTGCCCATGGGCTTTTGCATCTTCGGCAATGTCGCCATTGCGGCCAAACATGCGCTTGAGGTGCATGGGTTGAACCGAGTGGCGGTTGTCGACTTTGACGTACATCACGGCAACGGAACGCAGGCTCTGTTGCAGGACGACCCGCGCGCCCTTGTCGTGACATCCCAACAAATGCCGCTGTGGCCAGGCACGGGCGAAGCGTCTGATCGCGGCCCGCACGGCACAGTTCTCAACATACCGCTGGCCCCCGGAACCGATGGCGCACATGCCATCGCGGAATACGAAAGGTTGGTCCTGCCTGCGCTGATCAAGCATCAACCGGAATTGATCCTGATCTCCGCCGGGTTCGACGCCCACCAAGACGACCCGCTGGCGCAGCTCAACTGGTCCGTCGATACCTATTCCACGCTCACCGATATGCTCACACAATCTGCACGAGACCTGTGCGAGCGCCGGGTGGTATCGGTGCTGGAAGGCGGTTATGATCTGGACGCGCTGGCGCTTTGTGCCCGCGCCCATGTCCAATCGCTGATGAAGGCCGCCCAATGACAGACCGCCCCGTAGACGAGATGAGCTTTGAAGAGGCGATGGCCGAACTGGAACAGGTTCTGGGCCAGTTGGAACGGGGTGATGTGGCACTGGATGCCTCCATCACACTCTATGAACGCGGCGCGGCATTGAAGGCGAGGTGCGAAACCAAGCTGAAAGAGGCCGAGGAAAAGGTTGCTGCCATCACTCTGGATGGCGACGGCAACCCGACTGGGCTGAAGCCGGTCAGCGACCTCTAAACGTGTTCCAAGACCAACTCACCGAAGCGGGCCGCGCCATTCAGGCGCAGTTTGATGCTGTGTTAAGGGATTTGGGCGACTTGCCGGTGGTCCGCGCGATGGCGCACGCGACCCTTGGTGGCAAACGCCTGCGCGGTTTCATGGTTCTTGAAAGTGCACGCTTGCACGGAATTGAGGCCAAGGCCGCCATCTGGCCTGCAACCGGGATCGAAGCCTTGCACGCCTATTCGCTGGTGCATGATGACCTGCCTTGCATGGACGATGATGACCTGCGGCGCGGCGCACCGACTGTCCATATCAAATGGGACGAAGCGACAGCTGTCCTGGCGGGGGATGCCCTTCAAACGCTGGCCTTTGAATTGGTGAGCAACCCAAACGTCGGCTCTGGTAACGTGCGCGCCGACCTAGCGCTGTCACTGGCGCGGGCGTCCGGTGCGCAAGGCATGGTTCTGGGGCAGGCGCTCGACATCGCGGCCGAGACTGCCACTGCGCCCCATACTCTCGATGAAATCACTGCCTTGCAGCGCGGCAAAACCGGCGCGTTGATCGAATGGTCGGCGACTGCAGGGGCGCGGATGGCTGCGGCCGATCCTGGTCCCCTTCAAACCTATGCCCGTGCCCTTGGCCTTGCCTTTCAGATCGCCGACGACGTGCTGGACGTCACCAGCGATGCCGAGACCATGGGCAAGGCGACCGGCAAGGATGCAGATGCGGGCAAGGCCACATTCGTCTCCCTTCTGGGTCTGGACGAGGCGAAACGCCGCGCTGATGCGCTGGTGACAGAGGCCTGTGACGCCTTAAGTGTATATCAGGGGAAAGCAGACATATTGCGGGACGCCGCCCGCTTTGTCGTGACCCGCAAGACGTGAAAGACCGCCATGACTGACGCCCCCAAAACCCCACTTCTGGATACGGTCCGGCGCCCAGCCGATCTGAAACAGTTCTCGGATGCGCAGTTGCGTCAGGTTGCAGATGAAGTGCGCAGCGAAACAGTGTCCGCCGTGTCTGTAACAGGTGGTCATCTGGGCGCAGGTCTGGGCGTGGTGGAATTGACCGTGGCCTTGCACGCCGTCTTTGACACGCCCCGTGACAAGCTGGTCTGGGACGTCGGGCATCAATGCTACCCACACAAGATTCTGACCGAGCGGCGCGACCGCATCCGCACTTTGCGGATGAAAGACGGTCTGAGCGGGTTCACGAAACGCAGCGAGTCGCCTTATGACCCGTTCGGTGCCGCGCATTCCTCTACCTCGATCAGTGCGGCGCTTGGTTTCGCCGTGGCCCGCGATCTGGGGGGCACTCCGCCCGAGGGCACGGGCGACGCGATTGCTGTCATCGGTGACGGGTCGATGAGTGCGGGCATGGCCTATGAGGCGATGAACAACGCAGGACACCTTGGCAAACGTCTGATCGTGATCCTGAACGACAACGAAATGTCGATTGCGCCACCCGTCGGGGCGATGTCGTCCTACCTGTCCCGCCTCTATGCGCAGAACCCGTTTCACGAGCTGAAGGCGGCGGCCAAGGGCGCGGTGAGCATGCTGCCCGAACCCTTCCGCGAAGGGGCAAAACGGGCCAAAGAGATGCTCAAGGGCATGGCCGTGGGAGGGACTTTGTTCGAGGAGTTGGGGTTCAGTTACCTTGGTCCCATCGACGGGCATGACATGGAGCAGCTGTTGCCGGTTCTGCGCACCGTCAAGGCGCGCGCGACGGGCCCCATCCTGATCCACGTGCTGACGAAAAAGGGTAAAGGATATGGCCCTGCGGAAACCGCGCGGGACAAAGGCCACGCCACGGCCAAGTTCGACGTGCTCACCGGGGCGCAGAAAAAGACGCCGTCAAATGCGCCCAGCTATACCAAGGTTTTCTCCGAAAACCTGATCAAAGAAGCGCAGGCTGACGATAAAATCTGCGCGGTGACGGCTGCGATGCCGGATGGCACTGGCCTCAACCTCTTTGCCGAACGCTATCCCAGCCGTTGCTTTGATGTGGGGATTGCCGAACAACACGGCGTGACGTTTTCCGCAGCCCTCGCGGCGGGTGGAATGAAACCGTTCTGCGCCATGTATTCGACCTTCCTGCAACGCGGGTACGATCAGGTGGTACACGACGTCGCGATCCAGCGTCTGCCTGTGCGCTTTGCCATCGACCGCGCCGGGCTGGTGGGGGCGGATGGGGCGACCCATGCCGGGGCCTTTGACGTGGCCTATCTGTCCAACCTGCCCGGTTTTGTCGTGATGGCCGCAGCGGATGAAGCGGAACTCGCTCATATGGTTGCAACGGCTGCCGCTCATGACGATGGTCCGATCGCCTTCCGCTTTCCACGCGGCGAAGGCACAGGGGTCGAGTTACCGGAACGCGGAGCGCCAATTGAGATTGGCAAGGGGCGCATGATCCGCAAAGGCAAAGGGGTGGCGATCCTCAGCTTTGGTACACGGCTGACCGAAGTGGAAAAGGCGGCAGAGAACCTCAGCGCCAAGGGGATCACACCCACGGTCGCCGATGCCCGATTTGCGAAACCACTGGACCGGGATCTCATCCTTGAACTGGCCACCACGCATGATGCCTTGATCACCATCGAAGAAGGTGCGGTGGGTGGTTTTGGCAGCCACGTCGCACAGCTTCTGGCGGATGAGGGCGTGTTTGATCACGGGCTGAAGTTTCGTTCGATGGTCCTGCCGGACACATTCATCGATCAGGCAAGCCCGGCGGACATGTACGCTGTCGCCGGTATGAATGCCGAACAGATCGAGGCCAAGGTTCTGAGCGTGCTTGGCGTTGCATCACTTGGCGAAGCGCGCGCCTGACGCTTGCACGCAGGCCCATGTTGGGCCACGCTGAGCAGATGGATGTCCAAAGCCGCCCTGTTCTCTACTACCGTTGGATCGTGTTCCTGTTGGCTGCGGGATATTGTCTCTATCAGATGTTGTTTGGGGCATGGACGGGGCCGGGCGGGCCGTTCCGCTACCTGACCATATGGGCGCTGTTCCTGTCCTTTTATTCCGCCAGCCGGATGCTTGCGCGCACTGAGGCGCGGATTACCCGTTCGCACGAAGTGACGGCGATGTGCGCGGCCGTGCTGAACGTGATGGTCGTGTTCCTTTATTGGCGGCTTTACCTGACGGACCCTGCGCTGGTGAACAACGGCGCACCGATTGTATGGTGGTTGGAGTATTACCTGCACGGGCTTGGGCCTGTTTTGCAGATCGTGGATGCTCTGTTTGTCGCAGCCGTGTTTCGACGGGTGTGGCGGGCGGTTTTTCCCCTGATGGTGATCATCGCGGCTTATGTTGCATGGGCCGAACTCTTTGTGCAGCGGTTCAATGAAAGACCTGTGGGCAGTGTCACAAGCGGGCTGCCCTATCCGTTCCTGAACAACATGGAACTGCCGGAACGGGCGGTGTTTTATGCTGTTAACGCAGGAACGGCACTGGGATTGCTGGTTGTTTTTGGTCTGCTTGGCGCAGCGATTTACCGTGTCATGGGCGCGCGCACGGCCGCTTAACCTGTTTCCTGTGCAAGCAGGGCGGCGAGGCCTTCGCGATATGTTGGGTAGAGCAGCTTGACCCCCAACTCGTCCCTGATCCGGTCGTTTCTGACCCGCTTGCTCTCGGCATAGAAACTGCGGGCCATGGGGGTCATCTCGGCGGTCTCGAAATCCAGCGCTGGCGGCATCGGCAGTCCCAAGAGTTCGGCGGCGTGACCGATCACGTCCTGAGGCGGGGCGGGGTCATTGTCGCAGACATTGTAGATGGCGCCCGGGTTGGGTCGCGCGATGGAAGCGGCAACAACTTGGGCAATGTCATCCACATGGATGCGCGAAAACACCTGCCCGTCTTTGATGATCCGGCGTGCCGTGCCGCTGCGCACCTTTGCAAAGGGACCGCGACCGGGTCCGTAGATGCCGGCGAGGCGGAAGATATGCAGGGGCAGGCCGGGGATCGCGGCCCAGGCGTCCTCTGCCTCAACCCGCCATTGCCCGCGTGTGGTCGCTGGAGTCAGCGCAGCGCTTTCGTCGACCCAACCGCCTTGGTGGTCGCCATAGACGCCTGTTGTGGACAGGTACCCCGCCCACTCGAGCGAAGCTGCGCGCGCCATGATCCGCGCGCCGGTTTCGCGCAACACCGGGTCCCCATCGGCATCGGGTCCGGCTGAGATCAGCAAGTGCGTGGCCTCGGCAATGGCTGCGCCGACGTCCGTGCCGGGAAAAACCAGAGGTTCCACGCCCGAGTCTGCCAAAGCATTCGCCTTTTCCGCGCTGCGCGTCGTGCCAAGGATCCTCCACCCTTGCGGCAAAAGCAGTTTGGTCAGTGCGCGGGCTGAAAACCCGTGGCCGAAAGAAAGCAGTGTCTTGGTCATGGCGCATAGGTGCCAACTGGCGCGTCATTCGACAAGCCCCTTGTCAATGGCGTCCGGCCTTTGCCTAATTGGCGGCATGAACGATGCACCCAACACCGACATCGCCTATGCCCTGAAGACGCCTGAAGATTCAGTACGACTGTATCGCCGATGGGCCGACACCTACGATCAGACCTTTGCCGATGCGACGGACTATGTCCTGCATCTGGAGGTCGCGCGCCACTATGCGCTGATGGGCGGTTTCGGGCCGGTGCTGGATGTGGGCGCGGGCACGGGGTTGTGCGGGGTGGCGTTGCGTGCGCGCGGGATTGGTCCGGTGGATGGCACCGACATATCGCCCGAGATGCTGGCGGTTGCGGGGGGTAAAGGCGCCTATCGGACCCTGTTCGAGGGCGATCTTCTGGTGGGACTGACCCTCCCGGAGGGTCCTTACCAGGGTGCGGTGAGCTCAGGCACATTTACACGCGGGCATGTGGGCCCGCAGGGCATTGATACGGTGCTGGACGCTGTCCGTCCCGGTGGCCGGATCGTGTTGGCGGTGAATGCAAAGCATTATGCCGCTGCCGGGTTCGCCGCCAAGATGGACGCGTTGGACAGGCGGATCACAAATTTCAGCGAGACCGAAGTGCCGATCTACGGGCCGGCCTCCACAAGCGCGCATGCTGGCGACACCTCATTGTTGCTGACCTTCCGCAAGGCCTGAACGCGCAGGCGCACCAAGGTGACGCCTTACGTATACATCTGCTTCTTGCGCGCCCGCGCCTCTTCCGTGGCGCGGCCCGTGCCGTCATGATAGCTGCCGAACCAGCGATCCCACGGCATCTCGACCGTGCCGTAATTGCACTCGAAATAGCGGTGATGCAGCTGGTGGAAGAAGACGCCCATGCGCAGCTGTTTCTTGTCCTTCACGACCAGTTCCTCGAAGCCCGAGTGCGAAAACACAGGGTGCGTCGACTGGACGTAGCCATGAAACAGGACGTGCAGCGGGTGCGAAGGCACCACGAGGTGAATGGCGAAATTGGTGTAAAACAAAAGGTGTTCGACCGGATGCATCGCGATGCCCGACCATGGGCCGACATTCACGTTGCGGTGGTGCAGGGCATGCGCCAGCTTGTAAAGCGGTGGCCAGTGCAGTGCGCGGTGTATCCAGTAAAAATGAAAGCTGGACCAGATCGGAATCAGCACAAAGGCTGCCACGAACCAGACCGGATTGTCCGGGAAGAGCATGGCAGGCGCATACCCGTTCGCCATCGCCCAGAACACCCCGATCTGCGCAAGGCTCCACAGGGTAATACCGCTGGCAATGTGCCAGAACATGTTGTCCAGCACCTGATTGTTGAAGGTGAAGGACCCGTTCTTTCGGTTCTGGTCGCGCGGGTCAAACTTGGTTTTGTCGCCCTGACGTTTGGAGGTGATCAGCCAGTAATGCAACCCGCCGGCGATCAGGCATTGTGGCACAAGATTCGCCATCCACACGCGCATCATCCATCCGGGCTGAAACGTCTGCATCTGCGCCAGATCCGGCAGGATCAGGAAGTACGCACCCACTGCCAGCACAAAACACAGGGTGGTTGTCGAGATTTCAAACCAGAAAGCCGCGTACCATTTGAAAATCGCAACAGGCCTGGGCGGCCATTGGAAAAGCGGGTTTTGGGCGATCGGCGTCGGGGGGCGGTGGTTCCAGCGCCCAGCCTCCTTGGCCTCGGTCGGATCAACTCCGGCTCCCCGACCTGCTTGGGACACATCAAGGTCAACTGGCATAGTTCGACCCCTCTTCGTCAAGGATTGCCTTGAGTTCATTCAGGTGCCGCTCGTCCTGTTCGGGATAGTCTTCGATCTCCTGCGCGGTCTTCTCGGCGATGTCGCTGGGGATCACGCGCAAAGGTTTTCCGGTTTGCAATGCGAGGAGATAGGTCTGGCAGGCCCGCTCGAAGTAGAACATCCGGTTGAAGGTGTCGGCCACCGTATCCCCCAAGACCATGATGCCGTGATTGCCCATCACCATGACTTTCTTTTTGGGGTCGGCCATCAGCGTGGCACAGCGGGCGCCCTCTTCTTCAAACGCCAGCCCGCCATAGTCTTCGTCAACCACAACGCGGTTGAAGAACATGCACCCGTTCTGATCGACCGGGGGCAGGGTGCTGTCCGCAAGCGCCGCAAGCGCAGTTGCGTAGGGCGAGTGCACGTGCATTGCACAACGTGCGTGCGCGCAGTGCTTGTGCATGCCTCCGTGCAGACCCCACGCGGTTGGATCCGGGGCGTCCGGCCCTTCCATCGAGGCCGGGTCATTGGCGTCAACGACGATCAGGTCCGATGCCTTGATCCGCGAAAAATGCATCTGGTTGGGGTTCATCAGGAATTTGGTGCCATCGTCGTTGATCGCGAGCGAAAAGTGGTTGGCCACTGCCTCGTGCATGTTGAGGCGGACGGTCCAGCGGAAGGCGGCCGCAAGGTCTACACGCTCCTGCCAGTGGTCCATATTGGGGCGGATATTGGTAACGGTCATGGCGCGTGGCTCCCTACTGGTTTGCTTGTAGGTTGCATGAGGTGCGGGTCGCACTGCAACTCCAAAGACTGTTCCAGATACGACATTTCGAACGACCGGAGCATAGGTGCGAAATACAAACAGTCGGAACGCGGCGGAATGAAGCTGATGCTTTGAAGTGTGGGTTCAGTGCATGCCGACCACAGGTGTTGAATTGCTCAAAACGGGTCGGCGCAGTTTGAGTGTCCTGTGCGCTTCGTCTTTGTGCCCGAGTTTCATCAACACGTTTACATAGGCCAGTTCAATCAGGTCACGTTGTGCGCGACTGCCGCCGATTCGCTCTGTCGTCGCCATGACCTCGGCCAAACTTTGCAGCGCCCCGTCCCAGTTTTCACGGGCGATCTGGCCCCATCCCTTTGCGACAGGACGGACAAGATCTCCTGCAAAACCGGTCGCCGTCTCAGCGATATGCGCGAGGCGCTCTCCGTCTCCCGCCATCGCATGGCACAGTGCTGCGTGAATATCCGCAAAGCTCTGGCCCGTCGCCGGAAAGTACTTGGATGCATATTCGCTCAACTCTTTCCAGCGTTCCGGTGCGACTTTGATGCCTGCCATTTCTGCACGATAAAGGATGGCGGCTGTATCGGTGAGGACATTGATGGGCAGGCTCTCCGCGCTTCCCGGCCGTACGCCGGAATTTATTGTTGCCCACATCGCCTCTTCATCTCCATCGTGCAAAGCCCAAAGTGCGACGTGCCAACTGAGGTGGCCATGTAACACTGCTCTTTTGTCATATTCTTCCATCCAGCCACTCAGATAGCTGCGCCCGGCGGTGATCTCTCCGGCCTCATACTGAGCATGCGCCCGAAAATGCGCACCGTTCGCATTTCTGGGGTTGATCGCCAGTGACTTTTCCATGAGAGCCTGCGACGCAGCGATCTGGCCGGTTTCGCAAAGCGACAGCGCATGCATCGACATCATCCACCAGTCGCCTTCATAATGGGGAAGAAGTGCTTCGGTGTAAGCCAGCAGTTCCGCCTCGCGCCCAACTTCTCCGGAAAAGCCGATCAATCCAAAGACGTTCGTGCACAGTTGTGCGGCCATCGCATCGCGGGGGTAGTCCATGACATGGTTTTTGACTGTTTGGCGCGCCTGCCGAGGTTGGCCGTTGAGCAAGTGCGCAAAGGCTGCCACATGGCTTTGCTCTCTGGCGTCTGAAGGGTTGGCAAGCGTTTGGGCGCGTTGGATCGCCTCCTTGGCCTCTGGCATTCGCCCTTCCATCATGAGGGCCCGCGCCAATCCTGCATGGCCCAAAGCAAATTCCGGATCGGCAGTTACCGCATCTTCAAACGCCCTGGCCGCTCCATAGTCCGCAGCAAGAAACACATGTACTCCACGTTCATAGTGGTCTCGGGCTTCCTGACTCCTTGTCGCGATCGCGTTTCCGTATCCGTCTGCAAGTGCCATGGCCAAAATGCTCCTCTGATCACCAAAAGTCGTAAGCGCAAACGACGATTGCTTCTATCGGTTTCTGAGAACAGCAATGGACAGTCCCTGCATTTGTGAGCGTCCGCCATGCCGTGTCTTCGTCTTGTGGTGCCTGGTGATCCTTGGCGAGGGGCTCAGTTCGGAATGTCACACATCTTTCGCCCGAGATGGCACCCAGGCGTACCCGTTCTCGCACAGGATGTAGGCTTCGCGCAGTCCATGTGGTTTGTCGGTCGGCTCTTGCAGGATGGTGCCGCCGGCCGTCTCGGCGCGTGTGCAGGCGTCTTCGGGATCGGTGTCATAGAGCCGAATTTCCACACCGCCGCCACGTGGTGGGGTTTCGGGCACCAAACCCAGCAGCGGGTTGGAATGATATGTGCCATCGCTGTGCAGTTGAAACACCTGATCCCCATAGGTCATGATCGCAAAGTCTGTTGTTGGCTGGTGCGCGCGCATTCCGAAAACGGCCTGCAGAAACGCAACCTCAACAGCCACATCCCGCACCAGCAGGTTTAGGCCGATCCCGCGCAATCCCCGACCGAAAGCATCTGCATCTACGGTGTCATAGTCCATGCACGCACCTTTGCCTTGCCTGCCCGACCGTTCAACCAAAAACGGCAAAGAAATGAACCTTTGACGACATCGCGGCCACCCCCCTTGCGTCCGGCCAAAAATCTTGATCCAACGGGACATGGAACACACGCCCTTCCCTTCGTGGCCCGACACCGCCCCCGACCTTGTAGAAGTGGCCGCTGGCCGCAGCCCGGCTGACACGGTTATTCGTGGCGGCATATGGGTGAATGTTCACACCCGCGAAGCACTTCCCAACCACGACATCGCCATCAAATGCGGGCGCATCGCCTGTGTGGTGCCGGATGCCAGCCATTGCACCGGTCCCGAAACAGAAGTGATTGAGGCAAACGGGCGGTACATGATCCCCGGCTTGTGCGACGGGCACATGCATATTGAGTCGGGCATGCTGACCCCGGCGGAGTTTGCAGCAGCTGTGATCCC
>JBCBDZ010000035.1:0-22938 GCA_038529225.1 Pseudomonadota bacterium
CCCACCCGAAAGCGCAGAGCAGGTGCTGGCCCAGGCCGAAGAGATCGCGCAAAGCTCCAGCGAAGCGGAGTAGTCCAATTTCGCGAGCCGCTTTTCCGCCACGGCCTCGCGCGATGCCGGTGGACGCCTGCCATGGACCCCCCTCAGCGACCTGCCCCCGGTGCTGCGCCCGCTCTTGCTGGCGCTTGGTCCCGGTGAAGTGACGGCCCCGTTGCCGATCCCGGACGCCGTGGCCCTGTTCCAGTTGCGCGACATTCGTGAAACCAGCGCGCCCAGCCGCACCTTTGCCGCGATCGAATACGCCGCCTACTACATCGCAGGGGGCCGCACGCCCGAAGCACTGGGGCGCGCGCGCGCGGTCGCGGCACAGGTTGATCGCTGTGACGACCTCTATGGCATCGCGCGCGGCGAACCCGAGTCGAACCTCGAACGCGGCAGCCTGCCCCCCGAAGACATCCCGTCTGATATTGCGCTGGAACTTTCCAAACTTGATCCGGGCGAGACCTCTTACGCATTGACCCGGTCCGAAGGGCGCACGCTGGTGTTTTTGATGCTGTGCGGGCGCAGTCCGGTGTTGGATGACGATCAAGAGATCGACCGCGACGCCATAGCAGAGCAGTTGCGCAACCAACGTCTGAATGCCTTTTCCGAAAACCTGCTGGAACAGCTGGCCGCCGAGGCGACGATCACCGTTTTCGAATGACGGCGCCGCTGATCGCGATTTGTTGTGGTGAACCTGCGGGCATCGGCCCGGAGGTTGCCGCCGCGGCGTGGCGTGCTTTACGCACCGAGGTGGCGATGCTGTGGATCGGCGATCCCCGGCACTTGCCGACGGATGTTCCGATTGCCGAGATTGATGTGCCAGAGCAGGCTCTGCAGACCTGCCCGGAGGCCCTGCCCGTCCTGCGCCACGACTTTGCCGCCCGCGCGCAGCCCGGCGCGGCCAGCCCGGAAAACGCCCAAGGGGTGATCGACGTCATCGCGCGCGCCGTTGATCTTGCTCAATACGGTGCCGTTTCGGCCATCTGTACGGCCCCAATCCACAAAAAGGTGCTCATTGATGGGGCCGGATTTGCCTATCCTGGCCACACCGAATACCTTGAGGCGCTGACACAGGCGCCGCGTGCGGTGATGATGCTGGCAAGCGATGCGCTGCGCGTCGTCCCCACCACTATCCATATCGCCCTCGAGGATGTGCCCCGCGCCCTCACCCCTGACCTGCTGCGCCACACGATAGACATCACAGCCCGGGACTTGCGCACCAAATTCGGTATTGCAAGGCCGCGTTTGGTTGTTGCCGGCCTGAACCCCCATGCAGGCGAAGGCGGCGCGATGGGGCGGCAGGAGCTTGACTGGATTGCGCCGCTGGTGGCACAGATTCAGGGCACAGGCATCGACGTCACCGGCCCGTGGCCGGGAGACACGCTGTTCCATGCAGCAGCGCGGGCCCGCTATGACGCGGCGATCTGCATGTATCACGATCAGGCCCTGATCCCGATCAAGACGCTCGATTTCGACCGGGGTGTGAACGTCACGCTGGGTTTGCCGATCATCCGTACCTCACCCGATCACGGCACCGCCTTCGACATTGCAGGCAAAGGCATCGCAAATACGACCAGCATGATCGAAGCGATCCGGCTGGCTGCAAAGATGGCAAGGTCATGAGCGCGATCGACGACCTGCCCCCATTGCGTCAGGTCATCGCGGATCACGGGCTGAGCGCGCGCAAATCACTGGGACAGAACTTTCTGCTGGACTTGAACCTTACGGCCAAGATCGCGCGGCAGGCGGGCGATCTGAGCGGCACAGACGTTTTGGAAATCGGGCCCGGCCCGGGTGGCCTCACACGTGGGCTTTTGTCGGAAGGCGCGCGCAAGGTGCTGGCCATTGAAAAGGATGCCCGCTGCCTGCCTGCATTGGCCGAGATCGCCGCCCGCTATCCGGGTCGATTGCAGATCATGGAGGGCGACGCACTGGAGATCGATCCGCTGGCCCACATGACGCCGCCAATTCGTGTCGCAGCAAACCTGCCCTACAACGTGGGAACCGAATTGCTGGTGCGCTGGCTCACCCCGCACGCATGGCCTCCGTTCTGGCAATCCCTGACGCTGATGTTCCAGCGCGAAGTGGCCGAACGGATCGTGGCGGCTCCGGGCTCCAAGGCCTATGGGCGATTGGCTGTTCTGTCCCAATGGCGATGCGATGCGCGCATTGCGATGTCGCTGCCGCCAGAGGCGTTCACGCCGCCCCCCAAGGTCTCAAGCGCAGTGGTGCACCTGACCGCCCTGCCCGCCCCGAAATTCGAGGCCGACCCGGACGTATTGTCCCGTGTGGTGGCCATGGCCTTCAACCAGCGGCGCAAGATGCTGCGGGCTGCATTAAAAGGGTTGGGTGCAGATATCGAAGACCGGTTGCACGCCGCCGGGATCAAACCGACCGAGCGGGCCGAACAGGTACCTATCGAAGCGTTTTGTGCGCTGGCGCGGGCGATTGCCGCCCGATAAGGCTGTTATTCCGCCGCTTCGGGGGCGGCGCCCCCATCCTGGGTCGGCTCTGATGCGTCATCCGCCTTGGCCGCAGGTTTGTTGCGCGGTTTGCGATTGCGTGGGGGTTTGGGCTTGGGCTGGCTTTCCGGCGTTTCAACCAGACCGCTGTCCCCATCTGCCTCTACGATGTCCGGCTGTGGGGCCTGTGCCGGATCAGCACTGGGCTCACTGGACGCCTCCTGGCGCTGCGCGTTGCGCTCGCGATCGCGTTCGGCCTGACGGTCTCGGTCGGCCTGACGTTCGCGGTTCTGACGCTCCTGCTCTTCGCGCCGCGCTTCGATTTCGCGCTGCGCCTCGCTGAGCAGACGCAGGTAGTGTTCCGCGTGTTGCTGGAAATTCTCGGTGGCGACACGGTCGCCGGAAAGTTGTGCATCACGTGCCAGCTGATTGTACTTGTCAATGATCTGTTGGGGCGTGCCACGCACTTTGCCCTCCGGACCTGAACTGTCAAAAACACGATTGATGACGTTGCCGCCGCTGTTATTGTTGTTGCGGTTGCGATTGTTCTTGGACCGTGACCGTGATCTCGAAGATTTCATGAAAGTATGTTCCGCTCTAAGCGTGTCTTTTGTGATCAGCCGCGGTGCGCCTTTGCACCAGTTCACATTGTCTCGGCGATCTTGAGGGTGGGATGCCGGCACATTGCATGGCCTTCGGCCTCGGCATCTGTGTCATGAATAAGCATGACATTACGGCCGGGACAAGTCCAAAAGGAGGTTTTTAGGCATTTTGACGGGGTTACGCCGGATTTCTTGCAACCACAACGCGAGGTCGGCCATCGAGGTCGGGCAAAAGCCGCACATCGCCCCACCCTTCGGCCTCGAAGATGGCGCGCACGTCGGGCCATTGCGTGGATCCAAACTCACATATGACCCGGCCCTGCGACGTCAGGTAGCTGCCCGCAAGGGCGGCAATCTCGCGATAGGCCGACAGCCCGTCCCCTTCATCCGTGAGCGCCATACGCGGTTCATGGTCGCGCAATTCGGGCGCGACCTCGTCCATTTCAAAGGCCGCAAGGTAGGGCGGGTTGACCACGATCAGATCAAAGCGACCCTCGACCGGTTCAAACCAGCTGCCGTTGAGAATGTGCGCACGTTCCGCCACCTCGTGTATCACCGCGTTCGCGCTCGCCTGAAGGCAGGCCGCCTCGCTGAGGTCAACGCCAACCCCCTGTGCGTCCGGTCGTTCGGCCAGCAGCGTGACCAGCAAACAGCCCGACCCGGTGCCCAGATCCAGCACGCGCTCGAAATCCTCGGCCAACGCAGCTTCGATCACGGTTTCCGTTTCCGGGCGCGGGTCAAGGACATCCGCGCTGACCTTGAAGCTGCGCCCGTAAAACCCGCGTTTGCCGATCAGATGGCTGACAGGCACGCGCACAGCGCGCAAAGCCACGAGGTTGTCGTAGCGTTCGGCAATATCGGGGCCGATATCCTCGGGCGCAATCAGGGTCACCCCGGCGGCGTCGACCTGTGCGGCATGGGCCAGCAGAACACGTGCATCGCGCGCCGGGTCCGGTACACCCGCCGCCCGCAAACGGGCGGTTGCCGCAACCATGGCTTCGGCCGCAGTGGTCATGTGCCCATTTCGGCCATCAGGCGCGCCTGCGCATCAGCCGTCAGCGCATCAATCACTTCGTCCAGATCGCCCTGCATGACCTGATCCAGCTTGTAGAGGGTCAGGTTGATGCGGTGGTCCGTCATGCGCCCTTGCGGGAAGTTGTAGGTGCGAATGCGTTCAGAGCGGTCCCCTGACCCCACTTGCGCGGCGCGGTCGGCAGAACGCTCGCTGTCCATCCGACCGCGTTCAAGGTCATAGAGCCGCGCACGCAGCACCTGCATGGCCTTGTCGCGATTGCGGTGTTGGGACTTTTCGCTGCTGGTCACGACGATGCCGCTGGGCAAATGGGTGATGCGCACAGCTGAGTCGGTTGTGTTGACGTGCTGCCCGCCCGCACCGGAAGAGCGCATCGTATCGATCCGGATATCGCCGGGGTTGATCTCGATATCCACCTCTTCGGCTTCTGGCAGAACAGCCACGGTCGCAGCGGAGGTGTGAATGCGCCCACCGCTTTCCGTGCTGGGCACCCGCTGCACCCGGTGCACGCCAGATTCATACTTCATCCGGGCAAACACGTCGTGACCCGTGATATGCGCGACCACTTCCTTGATGCCGCCAAGCTCAGTCGCCTGTTCCTCTATCACGTCAACTTTCCAACCATGCGCTTCGGCATAGCGCAAATACATCCGCAGCAGATCACCCGCAAACAGTGCCGCCTCATCTCCGCCCGTCCCCGGACGGATCTCAAGCATCGCCGGGCGTGCATCCGCCGCATCCTTGGGCAAAAGCGCAATCTGCAAGGCCTCTTCCGCCGCAGGCAGCGCATGGGTCAAACGCTCCACCTCTTCCTGCGCCAACTCGGCCATGTCCGGATCGGCAAGCATCGCCTTGGCGTCATCTATCCCCTCAATGAGGCCCATGTACTCTTCGATCTGCGCCACCACGGGCTTCAGATCGGAGTATTCCTTTGCCAGCGTGGCAATGTCACCGGACCCATCGGACATGGCCGCCTCAAGGTACTGAAAGCGGTCTCGTATCTGGAATAGGCGATCGTTCGGGATCATGGGCAGGGTGTGCGACAAGGTGGGGCTTTGGTCAAGAGGCGGACTGTGGTATACGCGAGTCCATGATACGTGTTGTTTTCCTCTCCGCCCTGATGGTCGGCCCGGCGCTGGCCGATGTCACGTCACCTTCCGGCAAGACAGTCGAATGCTATTGCACCGACAAGCAGCGTAACCGGGTCGAACTCGGCGAAACCGTCTGTTTGCAGGTCGATGGCCGCATGTTCATGGCCCAATGCCAGATGTCGCTGAATTCGCCCATGTGGCGCGAAGTCCAGGAAGGGTGCCTGAATTCATCCCTCGACGGCGGCGAGAACCTGAGCGATCCGGGCGGCGTTTACCCCAAGATCTGACCCACCAAAGCGCAAGCGGGCGAACAGTTTGAGCGTGCCGTATTTGAACTGCACCGTGGTGTAGTCGGGAAAGCCCCAAAGTTGAGTACGGGTCACGTAGGTGATGCGCCCATCCTGCACGGAACCGGCCAGAACCTGCGTGCGCGGCAGGGATTGCATCGCGGCATCCACCTTCTCGAACGCTGCCCTGTCTGCCTCCATAACCCGGATCGCACCACCGGCAAGGTCTGCGTTTTCGGTCGCCGCGACAGGCTGATGCCACCGGGACACATCAGACGGTGCAAGACGCACGTAGACAGCAAAGGCCGCCACAGATAACACAATCAGAACAAGCATATACATGATGATCTTCATCTCCGATCCTCAGCACAGTCAGCGATAGGCCACGCCGGGCAGAATGCACAACATCTCGTAAAGGATGTTCGCCCCTGTCAGCGCCGTATTGCCGCTGGTGTCATAGGGCGGCGACACCTCGACCAGATCGCACCCCACAACTGAAACACCCCGCAAGGCCCGGATCAGTTGCAGGGCCTGCGGCGTTGTCAGACCTCCGATCTCGGGTGTGCCGGTGCCGGGGGCAAAGGCCGGATCAAGGCTGTCTATATCGTAGGTGATGTAGGTGGGTGCACTGCCAATGTCCCGGCGGATTTCAGCCCCGAGCGCATTCAGATCGCGGCCCCAGAATTCGTGGGCCGGAAACTGCTGAAATCCCCAACCCGCGGCCTCGGTGAAGTCTTCGGCCGAATAACCGGATCCGCGCAAACCCACCTGATAGGTCTTGGCAGGCTGGATAAGGCCTTCTTCATAGGCGCGGCGAAACACGGTGCCGTGGCATTCCCGTTCGCCAAACATCTCGTCATTCACGTCTGCATGGGCGTCCACATGGACCACGGCCACAGGCCCGTGACGTCGCGCAATGGCACGCAGAATGGGCAAGGTGATGGAATGATCGCCACCAATCGCGACCGGCACCGCATCATATTGCAGGATCGCGTCGTAACTCTCTGAAATAACGTTCAAACTATCAGAAAGCGAAAATGTGTTGATCGCCAGATCACCAATATCAGCCATCTGGAGACTGTCGAACGGCGCCGCCCCGGTGGCCAGATTGTAGGGCCGGATCATGGCGGATTCGTTGCGGACCTGCTTGGGGCCAAACCGTGTGCCCGACCGCCAGGACGTCCCAATGTCGATGGGCACCCCCAGAATGGCCACATCCAGCTTGTGAAGTTCATTGCTGCTAGGCAGGCGCATAAAGGTGCCCGGCCCGGAAAAGCGGGCCAGATCATTGCCGCTCAGGGGTTGGTTCTTAGGCGCCACCGCGCATCCTCCACCCCAGCAATTGACACAGTTCCACCGCCACATGCGCCCCGGCAATGGCCGTCGCACCCGTGGTATCAAACGGAGGCGAGACCTCGACCACATCCCCGCCCTGAATGTTCACGCCGGCAAGACCACGCAGCAGCGCCGCCGCCTGCGGCGAACTCAGCCCGCCCCACACCGGCGTACCGGTGCCGGGGGCATAGGCCGGGTCAAGACCATCAATGTCAAAACTCAGATAACAGGGGCGATCCCCCACGATCTCTCGCGCCCGCGCAGCGGCGGCTTCAGGGCCAATGCGGTGAAACTCGGGGGCGTCGATGATGTTGACGCCCAGAGTGTCTTCATTGCTGGTGCGAATGCCGATCTGAACAGAAGAGGCCGGGTCAACGATGCCGGACTTCACCGCCTTGTAAAACATGGTGCCATGATCGACCCGGGCCATGTCGTCATCGGCCCATGTGTCGGTATGGGCATCGACCTGGATGAGGGAGATTGGTCCGAATTTCTCGGCATAGGCCTTAAGAATGGGAAAGGAGACATAGTGATCCCCGCCCAACACCACCGAGGCGACGCCTGCCTGCAAGATCCTGCGGATATGGGCCGTCAAAAGGTCGGGAAACGCCGGAACATTTGCATAGTCAAACGCCATGTCGCCGTAATCCACAATCACCCGTTCGCTCATCACATCAAAGGGCCAGCCATAAGGCGCATCCGGCGCCTGCAAGGCCGACGCCTCGCGGATGGCGCGCGGCCCCAGCCGTGTGCCGGGCCGATTGGTCACCGCCTGATCAAACGGAACACCGGTGACAGCGATGTCAACGCTCGTCAAATCCTTGGTGTAGCGACGGCGCAGAAACGACGTCGCACCGGCAAAGGTCAACTCAAATGACGGCCCCTTCAAGTCACTGCGCGTAAACGCATGATCCATCTCGTTCTTTGCATCTTCCAGAGCCATGCGGTCAGGCGTCCTTCATCTTCTCTGTTTAAAAAAATCCCGGGGGAGGCGCAGCCGGGGGCAGCGCCCCCTGAATCATGTCGTGGGCGCAGCCCTCTATCGGATCGGTTGGGCGGTCTCTACGAGGCGGGCGAGGAATGACGCGCCGATCGGGGCGACCTCATCGTTGAAATTGTACTTCGGGTGATGCACCCCCGCCCCCTCGCCCTGCCCCAGCATCAGATAGGCACCCGGACGCGCCTCGAGCATGTAGGAAAAATCCTCCGCCCCCATGACAGGCTCGACATCCCGCTCCACTCCTGCATCGCCAGCGACCTCGGCAGCCACTTGTGCGGCAAAGCCCGCCTTTGACCCATCATTGACGGTTGGGGGGTATCCGAACTCGAACTCCAGCGCCGCTTCACACCCGTAGGCAGCGGCCGTTCCGTCAACGACCTCCTGCATGCGGCGCACCACCATGGCCTGCACCTCTTTGTCAAAGGTGCGCACTGTCCCGTTGATATAGGCCGTCTCGGGGATGACGTTGTCGGTGGTGCCGGTATGGATCTGGGTTGTCGAAATCACTAACTGATCAAGCGGCTTGTGATTGCGGCTGACGATGGTTTGCAAGGCCGTGACCACGGCACAGGCTGCCACCACGGGGTCGATGGTGTCATGGGGTCTTGCCGCATGCCCGCCCTTGCCGGTGACGGTGATGTGAAACGTGTCTGCCGCTGCCATGATGGGGCCTGCGCGGGTATGGAACTTTCCAAACTCTTTGCCGGGGGCGTTGTGAATGGCGTAGACTTCGCTGATGTCGAAACTGTCCATGATGCCCTCCTGCACCATGACTTCGCCACCGCCACCGGCCTCTTCGGCAGGCTGGAAAATCAACGCCACCTTCCCGCGGAAATTGCGGGTCTCTGCAAGATATGTCGCCGCCCCCAAAAGCATGGCCGTATGCCCGTCATGGCCGCAGGCGTGCATCTGTCCGGGATGGGTCGAAGCGTAGTCCAGCCCGGTCTCTTCGGTGATCGGCAAGGCGTCGAAATCGGCCCGCAAACCGATCGTCGGGCCGCTTCCCGCCCCTTCGATGATCGCCACGATACCGGTCTGGGCGATCCCGTCATGGATTGCGTCCACGCCGATCTCTTCCAGCCGTTCCTTGATAAAGGCCGACGTCTTGGGGCAATCAAAGGACAACTCGGGGATCGTGTGCAGATGCTGGCGCCATGCGGCCATTTCGGGGCCAAGATCGCCAATGCGGTTGATGATTGCCATGGGTGGACTCCTCGCAGACAGATGCGTCAGATACCAGCAAACGCGAAACCCGAAAGGCTTGCAATGGCTCACGACCTGATTAACGACCAAACTGCGGGGATCGAGCGGCTTTTGGAGATCATGCGCCGCCTTCGTGACCCGCAGACGGGCTGTCCGTGGGACATCGAACAGACGTTTCAGACCATTGCGCCCTACACCATCGAAGAGGCCTACGAAGTGGCCGACGCCATCGAGCGGCAGGCGTGGGGCGAGTTGGAAGGCGAACTGGGTGATCTGCTGCTGCAATCGGTCTATCACACAGCGATGGGCGAAGAAGCCGGGCATTTTTCCTTTCAGTCGGTGGTCACAAACATCTCGGACAAAATGGTCGCGCGTCACCCGCACGTCTTTGGGGACGAGAGCCGGGACAAGTCCGCTGACCAGCAGACCCGGGACTGGGAGGCGATCAAAGCTGCAGAGCGCGCTGGAAAGGCACAAAAAGGCACGCTGGACGGGATCGCTGCAAATCTGCCTGCCCTTCTGCGCGCACTCAAACTGCAAAAACGCGCCGCGCGGGTCGGATTCGACTGGCCCGACACCGCACACGTCCTGGACAAGATCGTCGAAGAAGCAGGCGAACTGGTCGAAGCGCGCGATACACTGTCTCATGATGATCTGGTGGACGAGATGGGCGATCTGCTTTTCGTCATGGCCAATCTCGCGCGTCACCTCGACATCGATCCCGAGGAAGCCTTACGGCGGACCAATGCCAAGTTCATCCGTCGCTTTGGCGCAGTGGAGGCGGCACTTGCCGAACGTGGAAAACGCCCTGAAGACAGTGATCTGGAGGAAATGGATGCGCTCTGGAACGCGGTAAAGGCCCGCGAAAAGGCCGCCGACGGCGCGTGGCCGCAGTCGGGTCAATCTGGACAAGCCGGTTCAAATCACGCACACGGCGTCAAACCAGGTGCAGGAGAAAAAGGTGGCCCCCCGTAAAATCATCATCGACACCGATCCCGGTCAGGATGACGCAGTTGCGATCCTGCTTGCACTGGCAAGCCCCGAAGAGATCGATGTGATTGGCATTACATCCGTGGCAGGCAATGTTCCGCTTGCGCTGACAACCAAAAATGCGCTTATGGTCTGTGAGTTGGCGGGCAAAGTTGATGTGCCGGTCCATACCGGATGCGATCGTCCCCTGGGGCGCGAACTGGTCACTGCCGAATACGTGCATGGTGCGACCGGCATGGACGGCCCTGACCTGCCCGATCCGAAAATGCCGCTGCAGGAACAGCACGCCGTTGACTTCATCATCGACACATTGCGCAGCCATGACGCTGGCTCCATCACGCTCTGCCCGCTTGGCCCGCTCACCAACATCGCCACCGCTTTGACAAAGGCGCCGGACATTGCGGAACGCATCCAACAGATCGTTCTGATGGGCGGCGCCTATTTCGAAGTGGGCAATGTCACCCCGGCGGCAGAATTCAACATCTATGTCGACCCGCAGGCCGCTGAAATCGTTTTCAAATCAGGCATTGACATTGTGGTGATGCCGCTGGACGTGACCCACAAGGCACTGGTGACCAAGGAACGCAACGCAGCCTTCCGCGCACTCGGCAACGCCGCCGGCACCGCAGTGGCGCAGATGACCGATTTCTTCGAACGCTTTGATCGCGAAAAATACGGCAGCATCGGCGCGCCCCTGCATGACCCCTGTGTGACCGCCTATTTGATTCGTCCTGACCTGTTTTCCGGGCGGCACGTGAATGTAGAGATCGAGACGACCTCGGAACTCACTATGGGCATGACGGTTGCGGACTGGTGGGGCGTAACAGACCGCGCGCCCAATGCGACATTCATGGGCTCTGTGGAGGCTGACGGTTTTTTTGCGCTGCTGACCGAACGTCTGGCCCGGCTGTGAGTTTGCTGGTGCCCTATGACGGCACCTGGCCGATCCGGGCCAATGACGAAGTGCAACGCTGGCATGGCGCCGTCGCGGGCCTGATTGCGGTGCACCACATCGGGTCTACCTCCGTGTTCGGGCTGCCCGCAAAGCCCATTCTTGATCTCTTGCCTGTCTTTGCAGATGCCGCTGCGGCGGATGCCAGCCGCGCCGCTGTCGAGGCCATGGGGTATGAATGGATGGGCGCTTTCGGGCTGGAGGGACGACGCTATTGCCGCCGCCTTGATCCTGAAACCGGTGATCGGCGGGTCCACGCCCACGCTTATGTGCAGGGGCACGCAGATATCCGCCGTCATCTGGCGTTTCGCGATGCGTTACGAGACAACGCCTCCTTGCGGGCGGCCTATGCCTCTGTCAAAGCCGCATGTGCGGCGCGCCACCCAGAAGGCGGTGAAGCCTATGGATCATGCAAGTCCGCGTGGATCGCCAAAACCGAAGCCCGCGCATTGGAGCGCTATTGATGAGTGCCGCCCTCACCCTTGCCAATCTGGACCATCTTGATCGCCTTTTGCCACTGGTTGCCGCCTTCCACGCCGAAGCAGGGATTGAATCGTCTGAGACGCAGCGCGCGGACGGCATCACGCCCCTGCTGATGGGCAGCCCGCATGGTGCGGCCTACCTCATCGGACCACCCCGCGCGCCAATTGGTTACATCGTGGTGTCTTTTGGCTGGTCACTGGAATTCGGTGGCATGGACGGGTTCGTGGACGAGTTGTTCGTCCGTCCCGGCGTGCGCGGGCGCGGTGTCGCCAGCGAAGTGCTCATCGCCCTGCCCCGTGCGCTGGCCGATGTGGGCCTCAAGGCGCTGCATCTGGAAGTCAGCACAGAAGACGCCAGCGCGCAGCGCCTTTACACCCGCGCGGGCTTCGCCCTGCGCTCGGGCTATCACTTGATGACGCGCACCTTCTAGGCAAGCCCCCCGATCCGCCCTATGTGAAGGGACATGAGCCTGCATATCCCCTTCGACAACTCCTATGCCGCCCTGCCGGATGCCTTTTTTACCCGGCTGGACCCGACGCCGGTGTCCAAACCGCAGATGATGGCATGGAACAAGGGCCTCGCGTGCGATCTTGGGATCGAAGGCCCGGATGCCGCTGTCTTTGCCGGCAACACCGTGCCCGCAGGTGCAGCCCCTCTGGCGCAACTCTATGCCGGGCACCAGTTCGGCAGTTACAACCCGCAACTGGGTGACGGGCGCGCCATCCTGCTGGGTGAGGTCATCGACGCAAACGGCACCCGCCGCGACATCCAGCTCAAAGGGTCCGGACCCACCCCATATTCCCGCATGGGCGATGGGCGTGCATGGCTTGGTCCGGTGTTGCGCGAATATGTGGTGAGCGAGGCCATGCATGCCCTTGGCATCCCCACCAGCCGCGCCTTGGCTGCGGTCGCGACTGGCGATCCTGTCTACCGCGAACAAGGGGCCTTGCCGGGGGCCGTGTTGACCCGTGTGGCGGCAAGCCACCTGCGCGTCGGCACGTTTCAGATTTTTGCCCATCGCGGCCATATCGACGAATTGCGCACCCTCACTGACTACGCCATCGCGCGCCACTGGCCGGAGGCGGACGGGCCCATGGGTCTGTTATCGTCAGTATGTGAGGCGCAGGCGGACCTGATCGCGGCATGGATGTCGGTCGGTTTTATCCACGGAGTGATGAACACTGACAATTGCACCATCTCCGGCGAAACCATCGACTATGGCCCATGCGCGTTCATGGACGCTTACGAGGGAGGGCGCGTGTTCTCCTCCATCGATCAGATGGGGCGCTATGCCTACGGCAACCAGCCGCGCATCGCGGTCTGGAACATGGCCCAACTGGCCACCGCCCTCATTCAACTGTTCGAGGACAAGGACAAGGCGGTCGAGGAGGCCACGGCCATCGTGCACGCCATGCCGGGCCAGTTGCAGGCCGCATGGTTGCGCCGTTTCGGGGCCAAGGTCGGGTTAGACACGCCGACTGCGGATCATCAACCCTTGATCGAAGAGCTGTTGACCATGATGCAGACGGACGGTGCGGACTTTACCAACACGTTCGCCGCCCTTGGCACCGACAGCGCACGGGACCAGTTCACCAACCGCGACGCCTTTGATGCATGGGCACAGCGTTGGCAGGCCGAGACGCCCGACACGGACCTGATGGCACGCACCAACCCGCAGATCATTCCACGCAACCACCGGATCGAGGCGATGATCGAGGCCGCCGTGGCCGGGGATATGGGCCCGTTCGAGCGGCTCTCCAACGCCCTCGCGACGCCGTTCCAAGCAACGGACCCGGACCTGCATCGCCCACCCAGCAGTGACGAAATCGTCCCGGCGACGTTCTGCGGCACTTAGCGGCGGTTGATCAGCACAAGGCCCAAAGCGACCAGCGCGAGGGCGGCCCAAATGCTCAACCCGATCTGCTCGCCCAGGATCAACCAGCCCAGCAAGACCGAGAAAACCGGCGACAGAAAGCTGAACGAGGCCACGCCGGATGCCGGATAGATCTTGAGCAGCCAGAACCAGAACAAAAACCCAAAGCTTGCGATAGCGATGATCTGATAGGCCAGCCCAGCCACATGCAGAGGCTGCAAATCGCGCACCAGTTCGCCGAAAAACAGCGAGGCCACCAGCAACAGAGGCGCCGATATCAGCAACTGCCACAGCAATTGCTGGGCGGCGGGCACAGCACTGAGCGGTGTTATGCGCACACACAGCGCGATTCCGGCCCAGCACATACCCGCACCAATCGCAAGCACATCCCCCATGACGCTCGCCTGCCCGCCGCCCCGGTCTGACACGGCGAGAACCACACCGCCCATGGCGAGCGCCATGCCCAGAATACGCAAGGGCGACAATCGCTCGCCCGGCAACAGCACGTGGCTGGCCAGTGCCAGCCAGATCGGCATCGCGTAAAACAGGATTGACGCGCGCGAAACGGTTGTCAGGTCCAGTGCGGTGAAAAGGAATATGAATTCCACCGCAAACAAACAGCCGGCAAGGGCCGCACCGACATGGGCCGGCTGAGGCAGGCGTAGCGAAACCCCGCGCGCCTGCATCCACAGAACCAGAACCACACCCGCCCCAATCGAGCGGAGGGCGGCCATGAACACCGGCTGAAACCCGCCATTGGATACTTTCACCACCACCTGATTCAGGGCAAGGTTCAGCGCAAAGGCCGTCAGGGCCACGGCACCGATCAGATCAATGTGGGACTTGCGAGTCATTGCGCGCACTTGGCGCGGGCTTTCGGGGGGATGTCAATTGCCTCAAAACATTCCCCGCTGACCCAGTGCAATTCTATGCAAGGCTCCACCAGACGATTCTGCGCATTGATTGAAGGGAGACAACCAAATGAGCTTGATGAAGACACTGGCCAAGGTGGCCATCGGTGTGGCGGTCGCAAAAGGCGCCAGTTCCATGATGAAAAGCCGCGGCGGTGCCCAGACGGCGGGGGCCGGTGGTGGTCTTGGGGGGTTGCTGGGTGGCCTTGCAGGTGGGGCGCAAGGCGGCGGTGCCGGATTGCAGGACATGCTCGGCGGCCTGATGGGCGGCGCACAAAGCGGGACCGGGGCAGCTGGACTACAGGACATGCTCGGTGGCCTCATGGGTGGCGCGCAGGGGCGGACGGGTGGCCTTGGCGGCCTTCTCGAAAACCTTGGTGGTGCCGGCGGAACAAGCGGCGGTTTGCAGGACATGCTGGGCGGTCTGGCCGGAAGTGCCGGCGCTGGCGGCTTGCTTGGCGCACTTGGTGGCGCCGTTGCACAACGCCCGCAAAACAACACGGCCAGTTTTGGCGAAGTTCTGAATTCGGCCTTTGACCAGACCCCGCAAGAGGCCATCGAACCCTCGGCAGATCAGGAAGCCGCAGCCGCGCTGATGTTGCGGGCCATGATTCAGGCTGCCAAATCCGATGGCAAGCTGGATGACGGCGAACAGGAGAAACTGATGGGCCAGCTGGGTGGTGACATCGACGAAGGCGAGGCCGCGTTCCTACGCACCGAAATGCAACGCCCCGTCGACGTGGACGGGTTGGTGGCCGAGGTGCCGCGGGGCATGGGCCCGCAAGTCTATGCGATGTCCCTGCTTGCCATTGATCTGGACAGTCAGGCCGAGGCGCAATACCTGCACGCACTGGCTCAGGGGCTTGGGATGGATGCGGCATCCGTGAACGATGTCCACGCACAGCTTGGCGTACCCTCGCTTTACACATAGGGACGACGATGCGCAGCGCGCGTGAGGTGGAACCTTGCGCCCGCCCCCCGTGGCCTGCGCGTCAAATTTACCACGTGGCAGCAGACTTGCGCGCCGGTGTCATCCGGGCCTTGAGCGCGTCAAGGCTTTGGTCTTAGGCTGGATTCATGCACACCGCGCCGTGATGGCCGGTCTGCGCTCATCCAGTTGCGCCCGCGAAGGTGTCCATAAAAAAGGAATTTGCCATGGCCCTTCCCGACACGTTGATTGCCCGCCTGATCGAAACCACCAAGGCCCATGACCTGACTGGCAGTTTCCTGATGCTTGGCCGGCAACGCTGGATCGGCACCAGAAAGGGCGTGGCCGCGAAACTTCTGGCCGATACCATGGCAAAACACCTGCCCGGACTGACCGAAGATCAGCTCAAGAACCCGAATGACCAGTATGCCGAAAACTTCTTCAAGCTGCTTGGCTATGACAGCGTCGATTCCATGGATATGTCGACCTTTGAAGGGGCCAGCGTCATTCAGGATCTCAGCGGAAAACTGGACAGCAGCCTCAAGGAACGGTTCGACGTCATCTATGATGGTGGCACCTGCGAGCATATCTTTGAACTGCCCAAAGCGTTCCGCAACATTCACAAGATGCTCAAGCCGGGCGGGACATTGATCGGGCATTCGCCATGCAACAACTGGATCAACCACGCCTTTTACCAGATCAGTCCCGAGATGGTTTACGGGTTCTGGGAAAAGGCCATGGGGTACGAGGTGCTTCACCTCTACCTGCAACCTCTCCTGCCCAATTTTGCCGGGCACGTCGCAACAACGACGAACCCGAACGAGACCGGCAAACGCCCGCGGATCAGGGGTGAATTGCCCAAGAATTCGCCTTTGATCCTGAACTATGCCGTCAGAAAACCACTGAAGGCAGGTGCCGGTAAATCAAAGGTCTACCAGACAGACTATGTTGAGAAGTGGCAGGGCGACAAAGACGGCTAGTCTGTCCTCAGTCACACTGTCTCAGCCGTCTGGCGCGTCGCTTCAGGCGCTTGGTTTGGGTTTGCGCCTGCGCCGGCCTGATGATTTCGACCCACCGGGCGCACCACCACCGCCACCACCGCGTGGGCGCCCCCCGCCGGGTCGACCGCGTCCGCGTCCCCTGCCGCCACCGCCGGGTTTCTTGGCTGTCGGATCGTCCACAGGCTCCCAAGGGCGGCCAGATGCCACTGGAATGGCCATTTTGAGCACTTTCTGGATGTCTTTCAGCTGGTCCATCTCGTCCGGTGCACAAAAGGCGATCGCAGCCCCGTCCTTGCCCGCCCGCGCTGTGCGCCCGATGCGATGCACATAGGCCTCGGGCACGTTGGGCAGGTCAAAATTGTAGACATGCTTGACGTCGGGAATATCAAGGCCCCGCGCCGCCACATCCGTGGCCACCAGCACCTTGACGTCGCTGGCCTTGAACGCTGCCAGCGCACGGTCCCGTTGTCCTTGCCGCTTGTCGCCATGAATGGCGGCCACGGCAAACCCCTTTTTCTCAAGCGCGCGTGCCAGCCGGTCGGCCCCGTGCTTGGTCCGGGTAAAGACCAGCGCGCGCTCGTCCTTGTGCTCGGACATCAACTCGACCAGCAAAGACGTCTTTTCGGCCTTGGCGATAAAGTGGATGGCCTGGGTGACCTTGTCAGCGGCCTTGCCGGGGGGCGACACTTCGACCCGGATAGGGCTGTGCAGGTAGGACCCGGCAATCTCGGCCATCTGTTTTGGCATCGTGGCCGAGAACAGCATGGTCTGGCGGTCCTCGCCCATCATGCTTGCGATCTTGCGCAGGTCATGGACAAATCCGAGGTCCAGCATCTGATCCGCCTCGTCCAGCACCAGAAACCCGGTCTGATCAAGGCGCACGGCGCGACGATCCACCAGATCAAGCAGGCGGCCGGGTGTCGCAACCAGAATATCGACGCCTTTGGACAGGCGCTGGATTTGCGGGTTGATGGACACCCCGCCCACCACGATCTGGACTTTCATGTCCGTCAGGGCCCGCACCACGGTCGCAATCTGCCCCGCCAGTTCGCGTGTCGGCGCAAGGATCAATCCGCGCGCCGTTTTGGGGGCGGCACGCGCGCCCTCTTCCATTAGACGCGCAATCAGCGGGATGCCAAAAGCGGCCGTCTTTCCGGTGCCGGTCTGGGCCAACCCCATGACATCGCGCCCGTTCATCGCATGCGGGATCGCCTGTGCCTGAATGGGGGTCGGGTCGGTCAGACCCATCTCTGCCACGCGCGCGCGCAGGGCGTCGGGCAGGTTCATCATGTCAAAATCGCTCATGGCCCCCCTTGGACCCATCCCCGCATGGCGTCAACCGCAATCGGGGATAGCGAATTGTGCAACCGGCGATCCTTCGCTAAACCAAAGCCCATGAGCGCAAAACGCCCCACCATCACACAGCGCAGCGAAGCCAATGGTCTGCGCATGACACACCCGCGCCGCGTGATTGCCGAAGTGCTGGAATCCTCTGACGACCATCCGGACGTTGAGGAACTCTACAACCGTGCCAGTGCCGTGGATTCGGGGATCTCGATTGCCACGGTCTATCGCACGGTGAAACTGTTTGAAGAGGCGGGCATTCTGGACAAGCTGGAATTCGGCGATGGGCGCGCGCGGTACGAAGATGCCGAACGTGAACACCACGACCACCTGATCGACATGAACTCGGGTGAGGTGATCGAATTTGTGGATGCCGAGATCGAGGCCTTGCAGGAAAAGATCGCAAAGAAGCTCGGGTACGAACTGCGCGGCCATCGCCTTGAGCTTTATGGCGTGCCGAAAAAACGCTGAGGGGTGACTTTGTGCAACCCCGGCCGGGGACCTTTGGCCCTTGTCCTGCGCGGCCCTTGTGGAATCGCTCAAAGCTGTTGAGACGCAAAGGGTGCGCGCGCTCAACTGCGCCGGGCACGTAGCAAGGGTGGGAACATGGACAACTTTCGCGGTGCGGCCGTCATGGTGCTGGCCATGCTTGGCTTTGCGATCGAGGACGCAATTATCAAGCTGCTGGCCGGTGCCCTGCCCGTGGGTCAGATCATCGGCTTTCTCGGGGTTGGCGGGGCGGCTGTCTTTGCCGTTTTGTGCCGCATCAAACGTCAGGCGCTGTGGCAGGCAAACTTTCTGACGCGCCCCGTACTGTTGCGCAATCTTGCTGAACTGCTTGGCACTCTGGGCTTTGTGACGGCGCTTGCGTTGATCCCGCTCTCGACGGCCTCAGCCATCCTACAGGCCGCGCCCCTGCTGGTCACTCTGGGCGCTGCCGTGTTTTTTGGCGAACCGGTCGGATGGCGGCGTTGGGCGGCGATCATGGTCGGGTTTTTCGGCGTATTGCTGATCATCCGCCCCGCAACGGACGAATTTGACTGGTTATCGCTCTTTGCGGTCCTGGGCGTTCTGGGACTGGCCGTCCGCGACTTGGCCACGCGGCGGGTGACGTTTGCAATCAGTTCGTTTCAACTCAGCTTCCTGGCTTTCCTGACCCTGATCCCGGCTTCCGTGATCTTGCTGGGGGCCGGAGGCGTGGCCCCGGTCATGCCGAACGGGGCCCAATCCGCATTGCTGGCGGCGGCCGTGCTGATTGGCGCGCTCAGCTATTTCGCGATCACTTACGCCATGCGCATCGGTGACATCGGGTTCGTCACGCCGTTTCGCTATTCGCGCATGATCTTTGCGCTGATCATCGGCATGACCGTGTTCGGAGAGAACCCGGACGCGCTGACCCTGATTGGCGCTGCGATCATCATTGCCTCTGGCCTCTATACCCTGTGGCGCGAACAGGTGCTAAAATCGCAGGCCAGCGCCTGACCCCCCTTTTGCTAGCGCTCACATCGCGATAGACGCTAATCAGATTTACGCCAACCCGTCCGGAGACGTTCTTCATGAGCACCATCATCGACATCCACGCCCGCGAAATCCTTGACAGCCGGGGCAACCCCACTGTCGAAGTCGACGTCACCCTTGAAGACGGCACAATGGGCCGCGCCGCCGTTCCCTCTGGTGCCTCCACCGGCGCGCATGAGGCCGTGGAAAAGCGCGATGGCGACAAGAGCCGCTATATGGGCAAAGGCGTGCTTGAGGCCGTTACCGCCGTAAACGGTGAAATCGCCGAGGCGCTGGTGGGCATTGATGCCACCGAACAGGTCGAGATCGACAGCGTGATGATCGAACTCGATGGCACCCCGAACAAGGCACGGCTGGGCGCAAACGCGATCCTTGGTGTCTCGCTGGCAGTTGCAAAAGCTGCGGCAGACTACACCCAACAGCCCCTGTTCCGTTATGTTGGAGGAACATCCGCCCGTGTGTTGCCGGTGCCGATGATGAATATCATCAATGGGGGCGAACACGCCGACAACCCGATCGACATTCAGGAATTCATGATCATGCCGGTGGCTGCGGACAACATCCGCGAGGCGGTGCGCATGGGTTCCGAGGTGTTCCATACGCTCAAGAAAGAGCTGACAGCAGCCGGGTATGCCACGGGGATCGGGGATGAGGGCGGTTTTGCCCCGGCTATTAACTCCACCCGCGATGCCCTTGATTTCATAATGAAATCTATCGAGAAAGCGGGCTACACACCGGGCGAGGAAATCTACCTCGCGCTCGACTGCGCGGCCACTGAATATTACAAGGATGGCGCTTATGTCATGGCAGGCGAAGGCAAGACGCTAACCTCTGCAGAGAACGCCGCTTACCTTGCAGCATTGGTTGACGACTATCCCATCATCTCCATCGAGGATGGTATGGGCGAAGATGACTGGGACGGCTGGAAGCTGCTGACCGACACCATCGGGGACCGCGTGCAACTGGTCGGGGATGATCTGTTTGTGACCAACCCGACCCGCCTGGCCACGGGTATCGAAAAGGGTTCTGCCAACTCAATGCTGGTAAAAGTGAACCAAATCGGGACGTTGACAGAAACTCTTAAAGCGGTCGACATGGCCCACCGTGCGCGGTTCACCAATGTGATGTCTCACCGCTCGGGCGAGACCGAAGATTCCACCATCGCAGACCTCGCTGTCGCTACAAACTGTGGGCAGATCAAGACGGGATCCCTGTCGCGCTCGGACCGGTTGGCCAAATACAACCAGTTGATCCGGATCGAAGAGATGTTGGGCGAAAGCGCAGAATATGCGGGCCGTTCGATCCTGAAGTAACCGACCTGAATTAACCGGATCGGCTGGCTGAGCGATGACTGACCTGATCATACGCCGCGCGACATCATCGGACGCCGCAGATGTCGCGCGACTGTGCTGGGCCTATCGCGACCTGCTGGTTGCACGGTCCGACGGGATGCCGTCCATCGTGGACGCCTATTACGCCAAGGACAGCTATGCCAGGCTGATCGCCGACCTGCCCCGCATCCATGCGCGCCCCAAGGGGGACATCGTCCTTGCGACCCTTGATGGCGATGCGGTGGGATGTGCGATGTACTATCCGCTTGCCACCCCCGGCGTGACCGAGATCAAACGCGTTTTTGTGGACGCACGGGCACGCGGCACCGGTGCGGGGCGCGCACTGATCGAGGATTGCATGGTGCGGGCCCGAGCTGATGGCTATACCCGCATGGTGCTGGACACCATGTCCCGCCTGACCGAGGCCATTGCACTCTACGAACGCCTCGGCTTTGAACCCTGCCCGCCGTTTTACGAGCCGGACCCGGAATTCGAACCCTACCTCAGATTTTTCGATCACCCGCTCTGAAACCTGTCGGGGGTGAAAGGTGCGACCAGTGCGCTCTGCGCATTGCTCAGCGGCGCGTCCAAGACTTGCGGCGTCAGAACGTCGGCCGTGATCGCGGCCAAGGTCACCCCCGAATGCATCACGGCGGCAAACAGGCCAGAGGGCCCGCAGGCCCCGATGACCGGCAGCCCGTCTTGCGGAACCGGGCGCGCCGCCAGCATCACACGGTCCCAGGCCAGCGGGTGATCGGGCAGCATGGATTGAAGCCGCACCAAAGCCGCGTCCGCGAGCACATCCGGGCGGGTCGTGATCTGGTCGGTGCTATCGCTCTGGTGATTGGCCGCGGTGGGTGCCCAGATATGGCCCTGTGGGTCCTGCCGCACCTCCTGCCCCGGAGTGACAAGGACGTGCCGCATCAGCTTGGGAACAGAGGCCGTACGCAACATCAGGCCCGGACGCTCCAACATCGGCAAGGCCACGCCGATTGTACCCAAAATCGACGGACTGCCGGTTCCGGCGGCGACCACCACGCGGTCGGCGGGAATGAGGCCTTGGGCCGTTTGCACGCCCGTGACCGTCCCTCCTGACGTCGCAATGCCTGTGACATGCACGCCGGTGATCCGACGTGACCCCGACAACAGCGCATCTGCCACCTGCGCCGGCGCGGCCACGCCTTCCTGAGCAAAGCGCAACGCGCGCTCGGGAGCCTTGATGTTCGGTTCGAGCGTGGCAAACTGTCTGGCGTCAACCTCCTCGACATCGTACCCCATCGCGCTCAGCCGGTCGCGTTGCGCATCAAGCGCGTCGCCCGTTTCTTCCCAACACAGACAGCCCACCCACGTGACATGCCCGCCCAAACGCCGCCATGCCTCAAGGCCCGCCGCGCGCAGGGCAAAGTGGTCGTCATTCAGATAAAAGCTGGCATTGATCCACCCAAAGGAAGCCGGTGTCGCCCCGGCTGCGCCCTCGATCACGGTGACACGCGCCCCTGCGCCGCCCAAACGATGCGCAAGGGCGGCCCCCATGATACCGCCGCCGATGATCACCACATGCATCACTCTTGTCCTCCGTTTGCGCCCACCCTACCGTTGACCCATGACGGCACAAGAGATCATCGCCCAGCTTGGCCTTTCGCCCCACCCCGAGGGCGGCCACTACCGTCAGACATGGGTCGGTGCCGGTGAGGGACGGCCCAGTGGGACCTGCATCTATTTCCTGCTGGCCGAAGGCGAATCCAGCCACTGGCACAAGGTAGACGCCACCGAGATCTGGTTGTTTCACGCCGGGGCGCCCTTGATCCTGTCGCTGAGTGCGACGGATGAAGGCCCGGCCGTCGACCATATCCTCAGCCCCGACCTGAAGACGGGCGCGCCCCAGATCATCGTGCCCGAAGGTCATTGGCAGGCAGCGCGCAGTACCGGAGCCTATACGCTGGTGTCCTGCACCGTCTCGCCCGGTTTCCAGTTCGAAGGGTTCACACTGGCCCCGCCCGGTTTCGAGATACCGCGATGAACCATCAAACGGTCCTGTCTGCCCTGCCTGCGGACGCCAAGGCGGCGCTGACCGAAACGAGCACGGTCCGGGGTCTGTTGCATCTAGGCAGCTACGTCGCGGCGCTTGCGTTGACCGGGGCGTATATCGGATTTCAGGGACCGCTTTGGGGTTTGGCATTGCTTCCGCATGGCATTCTGTTGGTGTTCCTGTTCACGCTCAGCCACGAATGCACCCACGCGACGCCGTTTCGTCAGCCATGGATCAGCACCATGGTCGGGCACGCGATTGCGCCTGTTCTGCTATTGCCCTTCATCTGGTTTCGCTACTTCCATCTGGCCCATCATCGTTTCACCAACGATCCCGACCGCGATCCGGAACTGGCGGGCGGCGGGCGACCCGGAACATGGCCAGCCTACCTGCGCCATCTGACCGGATTGGGATATTGGTCGGCCAACGCGCGCGTGCTGTGGACCAACGCGTTCGGGGTGATCGATGCGCCTTACCTGCCTGCGCGCAAGCACGGCGCCATGCAGACAGAAGCGCGCGTCAT
>JBCBDZ010000036.1:0-22734 GCA_038529225.1 Pseudomonadota bacterium
CAAATCCCGGGACCCGGTACCGCTTGCGGCCACTCTGGCGCGCCTGATGCGTACGGGTGAGGAATCGCTCAAAGCCATCTGGGATCTGCAAGACGTGACCATCTGATCGCGCCAACCCGCCCTTGCGGCGGCGGGCAAAGCAGGTAGGGTCACAGCGCGTGTCCAGAAACAGGGGACTGACGATGACGCTTGCCTTTGCCGCACATGATCCCGACGCCATCCCGGTTCACCTTTTGGCCGAAAAGGATGTCGCGGCATGGCTCGCCGAACAGGACGATACAGCAAAGGCATGGGCAAAAGCCCACGGCTTCACCGGTGCGATCGGTCAGGTGCTGACCTTTCCCGGTGATGCCGGACTCGCGATGGCCGTTGTGGGCTATGGCAATCCCGAGCGACGGCAAAGGGCACGGTTTCATCTGGCCGCCGGCGCTGCCCGACTGCCTGCGGGCACATACGCCCTGCACACAACCCTTGACGTCTCCGCGCTTGAAGTCGAAGCGCTTGGCTGGCTTCTGTCCGGCTATCGGTTTGATCGCTACAAGGCACAACCGGCCATGGGCGCTCAGTTGATTGCCCCTGCGGGCATTGACTCTGCCCGTGTCGAAGCGATGGCACAGGGCGAGGCGCTGACACGCACCCTCATCAATACACCGGCGGCAGATATGGGCCCACCCGATCTGGAAAACGCGGCACGCACCCTTGCCGCTCAGTTCAATGCAGAGATCAGCGTGACCACCGGCGAAGACTTGCTGAAGGCCAACTTTCCCATGATCCACGCCGTGGGGCGCGCCGCCGACCGTGCACCGCGCCTGATCGACATGGTCTGGGGCAAAGATGGCCCGCAACTGACCCTTGTGGGCAAAGGGGTGTGCTTTGATACCGGCGGACTCAACCTCAAACCCGGCGCTTCGATGGGGCTGATGAAAAAGGATATGGGCGGCTCTGCGGCCGTGCTGGGCCTTGCGCACATGATTATGGCGACCGCGATGCCTGTTCGACTGCGGGTGCTGATCCCGGCTGTGGAAAACAGCGTGTCCGGCAATGCCTTCCGCCCACAGGACATTCTGACATCACGCAAAGGACTGACAGTCGAAATCAACAACACCGACGCCGAAGGACGGCTGGTGCTGGCTGATGCTCTTGCCCTTGCAGATGAGGGCAATCCAGACCTGATCATCTCCATGGCCACGCTCACCGGCGCTGCACGGGTTGCCGTCGGGCCCGATCTGGCGCCTTACTTCACCGATGATGCCCAGCTTGTGACGGCGCTTGAAGACGCGGCACAGGCGCAGGCAGATCCGGTTTGGCGCCTGCCCTTCCACGCGCCCTACGAGACGATGATCGAACCGGGCATCGCGGACCTCGACAACGCACCAAAGGGCGGATTTGCCGGGACCATCACCGCCGCGCTGTTCCTGCGCCGCTTTGTCGAACACACACCGTACATGCATTTCGACATCTACGGCTGGCAACCGGGGGACGCGCCGGCACGTGCCAAAGGCGGTGTGGGACAGGCGACCCGTGCCCTGCTGGCCGCCCTGCCCCGCGCGCTCGGGCTGTGAGCGATCCGCGCCTAACACCCAATCCCGACTACCTCGGCGTCGATCGTCCGGGGCGGATCATCTGGCCCCATGTGGACCTGTGCCGCACCCCGTCCGGCGCCCGTGAACGGCAATTGCTGGCCGGGGCACATGTCACGGTGATGGGCGAGGACGACACGCACGCATATGTCCGCGCCGACTTTGATGGGTACATCGGTTTCGTTCCGGCCCGCAGCGTCGGAGGCCCCCAGACGGCAACGCATGTTGTATCGCACCCCGCGGCACACGCCTATAGGCAGGCGTCGATCAAGGCATCCGAAACCGCCACTCTCAGCTTTGGCGCACGGCTCACCGCGCGGCGGGAAAGCGAGGACTTTGCCGAGACGGAACTGGGCCACGTGCCCAAAGCAGCGCTCACGCCCCTGCCTGCACCAAATCGCAACCTCCTCGACACGGCCCGCCTGTTCCTCGGCACGCCTTACCTGTGGGGCGGGAATACTCGCGCCGGGATCGACTGCTCCGGCCTGATACAGATCGCGCTGTCCAGCGCCGGGCACACCTGTCCCGGCGACAGTGATATGCAGGAAGCAGATGTTGGACGGACGCTTTCTGCGGGAAGCGACTATGAACCTGGTGACCTGCTGTTCTGGAAAGGGCACGTGGCGCTGGTGACAGGCCCAACCACGATGATCCACGCAAACGCGCACCACATGTCCGTCGTCGAAGAAGACATTGCCGCTGCCCTTGCCCGCATCGCGGCAACGGATACCGGCGCCGTTACCAGTCACAAACGCCTCTAGCAATTTCAAGAAAGCGTCCTTCGCCCGCGACAAGTGGCAAAGGCGCGTGATCCCCCCCAAACGCCGGACCTGCGACTCCCAGCTCAGGGATCTTTCGCGATCAGAGAATTCGAACGCCTGCCCCGGAAACTTCTTCTGACCAAAAATACCATCGGGGGAGTTTGAGGGGGCAGACGCCCCCTCATCAACAAAAAGGGATCGCGTCCGCGCCAGCGGCCCTTTGGATCACTCCACCGCGCGGATCAACTTGCGCTCAAGGACGCGCAGGACAGTCTTTAGGTCATGACCACGGCGCAGGATCTGCCCATCCATGCCGATCACGGCATACATGCCCTGACGGTCCCGAAGCTTGGGGCGCTTCTCGATCCGATAGAGAGGGTTTTCAGCCGTGCGCCGAAAGACGGAAAACACGGCCACCTCGCGCAGGCAGGAAATTCCGTAATCGCGCCATTCGCCAGCCGCGACCATGCGGCCATAGAGCGACAGGATCACAGACAATTCGGTGCGGTGAAAGGCAACCTGCGGCGTGGGCAACAGGGGCGAGTTGGATGGCGGGGGCGTGTGCAACGTCATTGTGACAACAGTTGCGCGATGCCTGCGCAATATCAAGGCCAACGTGCGGGCAATGGTTGATGCGGCGTCAATTCCGCGCAACAGTGAGGGAAATGGGTACAAACAAGAGACTTCGATGACGCCACAGCAACGGGCCCGCGCCTGCGCCGACCTGATGTGGGCCTCCGATCGCGCCAGTCAGGCGCTTGGCATGGCAATCACGGCGATCGGGCCGGGCACGGCGACGCTGACAATGCCTGTACGCGACGACATGCTCAACGGGCACGGGATATGTCACGGCGGCATGATCTTTACCCTTGCTGACAGTGCATTTGCCTTTGCCTGCAACACTTACAATCAACTGACCGTGGCGCAGTCCAACCAGATCACTTACCTCACTCCGGGGCAGGCGGGTGACACGCTCATGGCGCAGGCAACTGAAGTGGCGCGACGCGGACGCTCGGGCACCTATGACGTCGTCATAAAAGGCAGCAACGGTCAGGACATCGCCCTGTTTCGCGGGCTATCCCGCACCATTCAAGGCCAGCACTTTGACGAGGATACGTCATGAAAGACCTCACGCCACTCCGCGACACGCTCGACCCGATCGAAATCGCCAGCAGGGACGAAATCGCAGCCTTGCAGCTTGAGCGGATGCGCTGGTCGCTGAACCACGCATACGCGAACGTACCCCACTACAGGCGGGCTTTCGATGCGGCAGGCGTGCATCCGGACGACCTTGGATCACTGGGCGATCTGGCCAATTTCCCGTTCACCGTCAAACAGGACCTGCGCGACAGCTACCCCTTTGGCATGTTCGCCGTGCCGCGCGACCGCGTGGCGCGCATCCATGCCTCCTCTGGCACAACCGGCCAGCCGACCGTGGTGGGCTATACCGAAAAAGATCTGGAGAACTGGGGCAACGTCGTCGCGCGCTCCTTGCGTGCGGCGGGCCTCGCACCGGGCGACCTGCTGCACAACGCCTATGGCTATGGACTGTTCACCGGGGGCCTCGGGATCCACCTCGGGGCGGATGCGCTGGGACTGACAACCGTGCCCATCTCGGGCGGGATGACCCCACGCCAGGTGCGGTTGATCCAGGATTTCGAACCCAAGGGGATCACGGTCACGCCCTCTTACGCCCTCTCGGTTCTTGACGAGTTCCACGCCCAGGGCCTCGACCCCCGCGCCACATCGCTGCAGGTCGGCATATTCGGCGCCGAACCCTGGACCAACGCGATGCGACGCGAAATCGAGGACGCATTCGACATGCATGCTGTCGACATCTATGGGCTAAGCGAGGTCATGGGCCCGGGCGTCTCGATGGAATGCGTCGAAACCAAGGACGGTCTGCACATCTGGGAAGACCACTTTTATCCCGAAATCATCGACCCCGAGACAGGCACGCCGGTCGCGGATGGAGAACTGGGCGAACTGGTGTTCACGTCGCTCACCAAGGAGGCATTTCCCATCATCCGCTACCGCACCCGCGATCTCACACGGCTTCTGCCGGGAACGGCGCGGTCGATGCGGCGAATGCAGAAAGTGACGGGGCGCAGCGACGACATGATCATCCTGCGCGGTGTCAACGTCTTTCCGACGCAAATCGAAGAGGCGATCATGGCCACCCCGGGCCTCGCCCCCCACTTCCAGATCGAGCTGTCAAAACCAGACCGTATGGACGTGATGGAGGTCATCTGCGAAGGGCCAGACCCACAGGCCGGTGCGACGCTTGCGACAAAGATCAAGGAAACGGTCGGAATCAGCGTCAGCGTCAAGGTCGGCGCACCCGGGTCTGTTGCGCGTTCGCAGGGCAAGGCAGTTCGGATCGTGGACAGGCGATAACCGTCAACGACCACGCCGCGCCGCCCTGTGTTGCCTTCCTCTAGAAATTCACGTCATCGCCGCCCTTGAGGTCAAGGATGCTGCGTGCCTCGTCCGGGGTGGCTATTGTCAGTCCGACCCCCTCGATGATCTGGCGCACCTTTCTCACCTGAACGGCATTCGACGTCGCAAGCTCCCCCTTGCCGGCCCAAATGCTGTCTTCCAGCCCGACACGAACATTCCCGCCCAGCGCCACGGCTTGAGCTGCCACGCGCAATTGGTTGGACCCGGCGCCCAGAACGGACCATCGATAATCAGACCCCAACAGCCTGTCCGCGGTCCGCTTCATGTGCATGACGTCCTCTGGATGCGCGCCGGCACCGCCAAGCAAACCGAAAACGGATTGAACGAAGAACGGTGCCTTCACAAGGCCGCGGTCCGCAAAATGGGCAAGGTTGTAGAGATGGGATGTGTCGTAGCATTCAAACTCGAAGCGCGTCCCGTTGCCATAGCAGGTTTCAAGGACGTATTCGATGTCCTGGAACGAGTTGCGGAACACCAGATCCTTCGACCCTTCCAGATGCGCGCGCTCCCACGCGAACCGAAATTCCTTGAAGCGGTTCAACATCGGGTAGAGGCCAAAATTCATCGAACCCATGTTCAAAGAGGCAACTTCAGGACTGTAATGCGCTGCAGGTGCGGCCCTCTCGGCGACGCTCATATAGGGGCTTCCGCCCGTGGTGATGTTGATCACCGCATCGCTGGCCTGCTTGATACGCGGCAGAAAGCCTGCAAATCCCTCGACGCTCTGATCTGGCTGTCCTGTTTCGGGGTCGCGCGCGTGAAGATGCAGAATGGCCGCCCCGGCTTCTGCGGCGGCGATCGCCTCCGCTGCAATCTGGTCGGGGGTGATCGGCAGGTGCGGGGTCATCGAGGGCGTGTGTATCGCTCCAGTGACCGCACATGTGATGATCACTTTTTCCCCCGGATTGGCAGTCTTTTTCATGTCAGCGTCCTCACTGTGGCTCAGAGGTTTTCAATGGCCAGACCAATTCCACAGGCTCCAGCCGTAACCAGAACACGCTGACCTTCTGGGCCAGGCAAGCGCGCGCGATTGGTCTCCACCAAACTCATCGTTCAATTTCCAAACACCGCGCCCGGCATCCAAAGCACAAGCTGGGGCCAGAGGATGAGCAAGGCCAGACCGGTCAATTGCAGGCCGACAAAGGGTATGATGCCGCGATAGATCATGCGTATCGTGATCTCGGGGGGTGCCACGCCCTTGATGTAGAACAGGGAATATCCAAACGGCGGCGTCAGGAAACTCGTCTGCAGGTTCACGGCAACCAACATCGCAAACCAAAGCAGTTGCTGCTGTGTGGTCAGCCCAAGGCCAAAATCAAGTACAGCAACGATAGGCGCAAAGAGTGGCAGGACGATAAAACTGATCTCGACCCATTCGAGGAAAAATCCAAGGATGAAGATCATCAAGAGCAAGACACCCAGCGTCCCATAGGCACTCAGATCAAGCGCAAAGATCGCATCCTTGATCATCTGATCACCCTTGAGGCCCTTAAAGACCATGCCAAAGATCGTTGCACCGACCAGCACTGTCAGGATCATGGCCGACGTGCTTCCGGTTTCGCGCACACAGGACGACAATGTGGAAAACGTGAGTTTGCGATTGAATGCTGCAAGAAGCATCGCGCAAATCGCGCCAAGGCCGGCGGCTTCGGTCGGTGTTGCGGCCCCCGTTGCGATGGAGCCGAGAACCGTCAGGATCAAAAGGAGCGGCGCCATGAGATCGCGCATCAAGGCGAATACAACAGATCCATCGGCGGGTTTGGACTGCGGAACGGGCGCATCAGCCGGGCGGGTGATCGCCACGAAAACAATGTAGGCAATGTAAAGCCCACCCAAAAGAAAGCCGGGAATGATGGCACCCAGAAAAAGCTCCCCAACCGAGATTTGCAGGATATCGCCCACGAGAACGAGCATGATGGACGGTGGAATGAGGATGCCGAGCGTTCCGGAGGCTGCAATCGTACCAACGGCCAATTCAGGCCTGTAGTTTTCGCGCAGCATGATCGGCAATGCCAGAACGCTGAGCATAACAACGGATGCGCCAACGATGCCGGTGCTGGCGGCCATGATGATACCCAGTAATGCAACCGAAATTGCCAGACCACCGCGTTTGTGCCCAAGGGCGCGCTCGAGCGAATAGAGCAGGTTCTGCGCCAAACCGGATTTGTCGAGCATGGACCCCATGAACACAAAGAGCGGCACGGCGAGGAGCAACCAGTTTTCGATGACACCGGCATAAATGCGCGACACCCCGATCTTGAGAAAGGCAAACGGCAATTCACCAATGAAGGCGAAAAGGACGCCAATGCCACCAAGCACGAAGGCCACCGGATATCCGCTGAAAATACCAAGCAGAAGGCAGGCCACCATGGTCAAAGGAAGCGCATATTCCATCAGTCGTACTCGCTTTGATCGACGCGCAGCACTTCGCGCAAGCGCACAAACGCCAGTCCGAGACCTGCGAAGATGAGAAGTGAAAACCCGATGGGAATGGACGCCTTCAGGACAAAGCGGTCATAGAGCCCGTCATAGTTGGATCCTTCACCCATCGCAAAGGAGCGGGCGGTGAAATCGTATCCATGCCAGACCACGACCACTGCAAGCGGCAAAAGAAAAAGGATGTGGCCTGTCAGGTCGACGATCCGTTTGAGACGGTCACTTATGTGCTGGCGCAGGAAATCGACCCGGACATGGTTGTTCGTCACGAGGGCACCGGCCATCGTCAGCATCAGCATGATGCCAAAAAGATGCCACTGTAGATCACCAAGGCTTGCGAGTGTGAATTTCGAGCCAAACAGAAAAACGTCCCGCTCCCATTCGACGATTGTTCCGACCTTCATCGCGGACAGCGTGACACCGACCAGCACAAGGACGAGGATCGGGACGATCAACCAGGCAGCGGCCCGACCAATCCAGGCGATGCTGCGCAGCATCGCCCGAACCGGCCCGGACCCAAGCTCCGGTTCTTTCGCTTGGGTGTCCATTGTCGCGCTCCGGTCGTTTAGTCGACCGGCAGGCTCTGGAGCGACGTCCAACGCCCCGATGAAGCAACAAACGACTTCATCGAATTATAGGCCTCGCCGTACAGCGCGTCTTCCGCGGCAATCTCACCCAGTACACGGTCGGTGGCCTCACGGAGCGCGACCAGAACTTCGTCCGGGAACCGCTTGACCACGGTACCGCCAGCTTCGAACTCTTCGATCTGCGGCGTTTGTGCCGACGGGGCGTAGGCAAGCGTCCACGCCATGCTGACCTGGCAGGCCGCCTCGTACATCGCTTGTTCTTCGGCTGGCATGCCGTTCCAGACATCCATGTTGATCATGAGCACGTCCACGCTGCCCGGCTGATGCCATCCTGGATAGTAATAGAAACTCGCGATCTGATTAAAGCCGAGGTCCTTGTCGATGATCGGCAGGGAGAACTCACTTGCATCGATGCGACCGCGTTCCAGAGCAAGGTAAATCTCGCTTGCAGGAAGGAATTGGGCCGACGCGCCGAACTCGTTCAGAATGCGCGCACCGACGCCGCCCATCCGCATCTTCAAGCCGCTGAAATCCTCAACCGAGTTGATTTCCTTGTTGAACCAGCCTCCGGGTTCAGGGTTGGTGATATGGCAGGCCAAGACTTTGACGTTTTGTGCGTCAAAGCCGCGCTGGATGATTTCGAGACCGCCCCCGACATGAAGCCACGCCGCAAGGGCTTCGGGGCCCGCACCGAATGGGGTTGCGCCGATCTGCGCGACAGGAATCTGCCCTCCCCATTGACCAAGAAAGCTCCAACCGGCCGGGATGGCGCCCGTGCTCACGCTTTCCAGGATTTCACCGGCCGGCACCAGTTCACCGGCACCGAACAGGTTCATTCCAAGATCCCCACCGGTCATGGCGCGCAGCGTCTCATCCATGATCTTGGCGCTGTCGGCCAGAAACGTAAGGTCTTTTGGAATCGACATGTGGACGTCCAGCATATCCGCCTGCACCGACGACGCCCCGAAGGCGACCGATGCCGCCGTTACGCATGCAGCGAAACAAGATTTGTTCATTTGGTTTTCCTCCCAAGAAGTGACGAAGGCTCTCACCCAAGGAGAAGAGCCAAGCTATCGCCAAACGATCTTTGATTTTTGATCAATAATCAATATATTTCTGAAACCGACAACTCTCCCTTGCGAAAGAGCAGGTCAAAGAAGCCGTCAAGAGATTGTTTTTTCAGGCAGATGTTGCAGAAAAGAGCGCCAGCACGAGGTCATCGTAAGACCCCGACACATCCGCGATCAAAGCCTTCTGCGCAGTTTCGGCGTCACGGTTGCGGACGGCTTTGATGATCAGTTTATGGTTGTCGTTGGAAATCCGGTGCCGCGACCGTTGATCTGCGTGATACAGATGCGGGCTGACGCGCAACCACAGAGTATTTATGATGTCCGTCAGCACGGGGGAGTTTGCCTGCTGATACAGGCGAAAATGGAACGCGTAGTTGTTCTTGATGAATCCCCTGATGTTCCCGTTCTTTTCCGCCTCCAGCAGATCAGCCATCCTGAGCTCCAGTTCATTGAGAAACTCTGGGGTCTGATTTTTTACAGCCCACTCTATGGCCTTGGTTTCAATCTCAAGTCGCACATCGCGAAGGTCGGTCAGGTCTTCTCGTGTCAGCATCGGAACACCAACAGAGCGGCCTGACACGTTCGCCAGCACGCCTACAGCGGAAAGCCGGGTCAAGGCCTCGCGGACCGGCATCGCACTCACGCCAAAGGCTTCGGCGATTCGCGAAACGCGGACAGGTTCGCCGGGCGTAAACTCCCCTTCCCGCAGAAGTGTACAAAGACGGTCGTATACCTGATTGTTGAGCTTGTCTTTCTGGATCGGTTTTTCGTTTTCAAACATGTCAGGCCTACTGTTCCTTACCTCTTGGTCCCTGAATGCCTGAACGCTGCGGGTCTAGTCAAATGTCCCGCTTTTCCTCACCCGGTCTTTGTAAACGGCCAGCAAGAAGTTGCATCAGCGCAATGTCTCTGGCGCGTTGCGCCTCACCTATTTCGGCCAAAGGCTGCTGTTCTGTCAGTTCCATCTCAAGGCCCGCCTTCACGACGGCGTGCCAGTCCGCCGTCTCTTCCGTGCCCTCGAACATCTCGGAATACATCCGTCCAAACCGCGTCACATAGTCTGCCACGCCGCCAGGCGCATTCAGATGGATGGTCTTGAACGGACCCATGAGTGACCAGCGAAGCCCCAGCCCGTCGCTTATCGCTCTGTCGATGGCCTCGCGCGACGCAACACCCTGATCCAGCAACTGAAAGGCTTCGCGCAGCAAGGCCCCCTGAAGACGGTTTACGACAAAGCCATCAATTTCTTTCTCCAGTGTAATCGGTACCTGCCCGACACTGTTCAGAAGGTCTTTGACCTCGTCCACAACGCTCTGCGATGTCCAGCTTGCGGGCACGATTTCCACCACCGGAATAAGATGCGGAGGATTGATCGGGTGCACCACAAGGCATCTGCTCCGCCCATCAACCCCTTCTGCGTAAACAGATGCCGGAATGCCAGACGTCGAACTTCCGATAGGCGCACGGGGCGGTGACCAGCGGTCAATCTCACGCGTCAGTTCAGATTTGATACGCGCGTCTTCGGCTCCGTTCTCCTGAATGTAGTCTGCGTCTGAAACGGCTGCCTGGAGAGTTGACGAGACAGTCAAAAGGTCATCGCTGCGGTTCAAAGCGGCCGAAGTGATGAGACCGTGTTCTTCGAGTTCAACTAGTCGCTTTCGAATGTGCGCGACCGCCTGCTCTGCCGCGCCGTCCTGCTTGTCATAAAGCGAAACACAATGGCCAGAGCGCAAAAACACCGTTGCCCATGCTTGTCCGATCAGACCGCATCCGATAATCGCGATCTTCTTCTGCGGCGCGTCGGCAAGACCCGCTTGTTTCGTGCGTTCCGTGGTCAAATACGGCCTCCTTGTCTGCAGACAGGCACTTGCGCAAGGTGTCCGCTGAAGACGGAGTATAGTTCAAAAATTGATTTTTGATCAATAATCAATCTTGCGCGATGCCAGTAGCACGGTGTAAAAGTCCGAGATAGCACACGGTTCCAGAATGAGCGATCCAGTTTCAATTAGCGTATCGAGATGACTGGCCTGCCGCGTCGTCGAAAGGGCGCCGGGGCGGCGAAGTTTGGAAATCGAGTGACGGCATTTTTCGGCAATGCGGTCATTCGCCCTTTCTCAACATGTCCAACCGCGCGCATCACTGACCCTGTAATTGGTGCACGGGCTGTGCTCCGTCATTGTACTATTAAAAGCTGACTTTAACGCTTGTTTCACGGCCCTTGCCGTTCCGTGCCCTGTCGCTGTTGCGCGTACGCTGCTGCGATCACGCAAAAGACCCCTGACAAAACCAGCCCGGCGACATCGCCCCGCCGTGCCCGAAAAACAGCCACAAACGCTGGCCGCACGTCGTATCCGTCACCCAGTAATCACGTGTGCCGCTGCGCCAGTTCGGGTCATCCAGCCACCATTCCGGGGCCAGCCGCTCTGGCCCCAGCGCGCGCAGCCGGGTCAGGTCCTGACCGCGCCAGCGAAACGTCTGCGGCATATGCGGGGTCGCAGGCGCATGTACCGGTTCGGGGTGCCACAGCAGCAAAGGGCGCGGGTTGCTTGGTGCCGGCCATGCACCCTCATGCGGTTTGGACCACGCGGCGGCCAGTATTTTGTGCGCCTTTTCAGGGATATGGCTGTCCGCAGGGTGCACGCGACGGATCGCCTCCAACCCCACACGTGCGCCCAGTCGGCCGATCAGATCATCCAGCGCGTCGGCCTTGTTCAGCCGCGCCTGCACCGCCTCACCGGCCTGAAGATGGCCTACCACCGCCGCGTCATGCAGCGGTTCGACCTGCACAGCCACAAGGCGCAGCATATCGATGCCAAAGCCCGCGTCGATCTCATCCAGCTTCAACTCCAAGAGCGGGCGGATACGTGCAGGTTCAAAGCTGGGGCGGGCAAGACCCACCTCGATCACCTCGATCCCGTGATCACTGCGATGCGCATGCAGCGCCACACGACGCGCGCCTTTTCCCTTGTCTTCCAACGCCTTGCACAGACGTGGCAGCAACCGGTCAATGCCTGCCATCACGTCCTCGGCCAGCCCGATGGGGTCCGGCAGGGTCATGCGCACTGCAAAGTGGTCAGGCGCCTTCGCGGGCGATACAGGCTCGGGCGCACTGCCCATCGCCTGATCCAGACGCATCACAAGACCCCGCCCAAACCGGCGCGCCAGACCCGCGCGCGGCTGGCCCAGCAGGTCCCCCACCCGGCGCAGGCCCAGACGGCCCAGCTGTGCCGTCACCTCAGGCTCAAGGCGCAGCGCAGCAATGGGCAGGGGGCTGAGCGCGCCATAGGTCTGGCCCGGCGCGGCAATGCGCTGAGTGTTGCCCGTGCGTGTGCGAATGGCCGGGGCTGCACCCCCCTTGGTCCAGTGCCGCCGCTTGCCTGCGCGCGACCGGGTGGCCCGCGCCTCTTGGTCGATCGCGTCGCCCGTGCGGTCCGACCCCGCCGCACGGCCCGCATAGCGGGCCAGAGCCCACGCCGCCCCCCGCGTGTCCGCAAGCCCCATCAGCACCGACAGGCCCAGATCGGTGCAATCGTCCTCAACCACCTGCATCAACTGCGCCTCACCCCCGAACAGATGCGCGCAGCCCGTCAGGTCCACAACCAGCGCATCGTCCTCCTCGGGCGCAACCCATGGGGAAAACTTGCCCGCCCAGCGCTGTAGGGCCTCCAAAAATCGTGTCTCCCCGACCACGCTGCGCGGATGGGTAAGCAGACCGGGGCACATCGCATGGGCGTCCCGCACCGGTTGACCGACCTGCAGGCCGTGGTTTTGCGCAACACCGTTCAAAGCTGTGATAACCTGTGCATTCTGCTGCTCCTGGACCACCGCAAGCGGCTGATCGCCCAGCACTGGTTGACGCCGGATCAGACGTTCGGCCCCCAGTCGCGGGAACCACAAGGACAGGATGCGGCGGTCGGGCATGAATCAGTGTTCATATTTTGTTCTCACCATCAATATGATGAGTCGGCACCCCGAGTCGAGAGCGTCAGGTGCCGTAGCGTGCCATGAACGTCTCGACCGCGCCGTCGACCACGCGGTCAATATCGGCAGGCGTTACTTGGTCAATCACCCCAAACATCAGGCGCGGCCAGATGTCGGCCTTACACAGTTCACCAAACTGGTCTGCAGCCAAAGTCAGGTCGTCAATGCGCAATTCGCCCCGCGCCATCGCTCCTGTGAAATACTCCGCCATCTCGGCGCGCATACGGGCTGGCCCGGATTGATAGAAGGCGCGACCGATCTCGGGAAATCGATCCGATTCCGCCACACAGATGCGAAACACCTGCTGTCCGAACTTCGACGTGATAAAGCGCACAAAATGCCGACCGGCCTGGGCCAGTACAGCCCGCGGCGGCGCCGCCATATCTATATTATCAATGGCCGCCTGGCTTTGCCGGGCACATTCCTGATTGGCCACCTCCATGAACAACAACCGCTTGTCCGGGAAATAGCTGTAGAGGGTCGCTTTGCTGACCCCGGCCTCGCGCGCGATGTCGTCGACACTGGCGCCTTCAAACCCATCGGCCATGAAAACGCTGCGCGCACCCTCAAGCACCTGATCAAACTTGCGGCCCTTCCGGACCATGGGTGTCGCGTCGTTCATAGAGATTCCCGTGTCATAGACTGTCAGCAACATAAACTGTTCCGTTCAGTTCCGACAGAAAAAACCGCGAAAGCCCTGTTGCAAGTTCGATCAGACGCACCATCATAGTTTGGAACTGTTCTAAACTACGGCAGCACAGACATGCGATTCTCCACGTACCGCAAACGGTTTGACGATCTGAGTGAACAAGAGGTTCTGGCCCTGGCAATCTCCTCGGAAGAAGACGATGCACGAATCTATCGAGGGTATGGTGAGCATCTGCGCGCCGACTTCCCGGCCAGTGCCGCCATTTTTGATGACATGGCCGCCGAGGAAGACACGCATCGCAGACGCCTGATCGAATTGCACCGCGACCGGTTTGGCGACGTGATCCCCCTGATCCGACGCGAACATGTATCGGGGTATTACGCACGACGCCCCACATGGCTGGTAGAAAACCTCAGCCTGGATCGAATCCGATCCGAAGCCGAAGCGATGGAGCGCGAAGCCGCCCGTTTTTATACCGCCGCCGCAGGTCGCACGTCTGATGCGACAACGCGCAAACTGCTTGGTGATCTGGCCGCCGCCGAAGACGGGCACAAGCGGAAAGCCGGCGCCTTGGAAAACAAGCACCTGGATGACGATACCCGCGAGACAGAGGATGAAAAGGACCGCCGTCAGTTCATCCTGACCTACGTCCAGCCAGGGCTTGCGGGCCTCATGGACGGTTCTGTTTCCACCCTCGCGCCTATCTTTGCGGTGGCCTTTGCCACACAGGACACATGGACCACGTTCCTTGTCGGGCTTGCAGCCTCCGTGGGCGCGGGCATCTCCATGGGCTTTACCGAAGCGGCTTCGGACGACGGTCAGCTTTCGGGGCGTGGCTCGCCCGTCAAGCGGGGTTTTGCCTCTGGCATCATGACCACAGTCGGGGGGCTGGGACACGCCCTTCCCTACCTCATCACCGATTTCTGGACGGCCACGATCATCGCCATCGCCGTGGTGTTCATCGAGCTTTGGGCCATCGCATGGATACAGAACAAATACATGGACACGCCCTTTTGGCGGGCAACGCTACAGGTTGTCGTGGGCGGTGCACTGGTTTTCGCAGCAGGGGTGCTGATCGGCAGTGGTTAGCGGGCGCAGGGCGCGCTAAAGGTGATCCATGCTCGCGATCCTGTTCAAAACCCTGCCCTTTTTCGCCCTGATCGCTTTGGGCTATTGGGCAGGACGCACGCGGTTTTTTACCGAAGAGGCGACAGCCTACCTTACGAAATTCGTGTTTTACTTTGCGCTGTCAGCCATGATCTTCCGATTCGCGGCCAACCTGGAACTGGCCCAGGTGTGGGATGGCAAGCTGGTTGCCGCATACCTCTGCGGCACGCTTGCGGTTTACCTGATCGCCACCGCGGTGGCGCGGATCCGCGGCCTTGATCTGCAAACCGGTGCAGTCGAGGCACAATGCGCCGTGATCGGCAACGCAGGCTTTCTGGGCCTGCCGATGCTTGCACTGCTGTTCGGACCCCAAGCCATTGGCCCGGTCATGCTGGTGCTGGCCACAGACCTGATCGTGTTTTCCAGCCTGATCGTCATCCTGATCACCATCGGGCGGGACGGGCGGATGTCGCTTTCAATCCTGCGAACCATCAGCCTCGGCCTCATCAGGAACCCAATGATCGTGGCGATGGCGCTCGGTCTGCTCTGGGCCGGGTTCGAAATCCCGATCCCCGATCCCATGAACGATTTCCTCAGTATTCTTGGGGGTGCTGCGACCCCTGGCGCGCTGTTTGCCATCGGCGCGTCGCTCGCCTCCAAATCAACAGAACGGATCGAAATCGCAGGCTGGCTCAGCTTTTGCAAACTAGTGCTGCATCCGATGGCCGTGGCCATCTACGCCCTGTACATTTTCAATGTCCAACCCTTTGGCGCAGCCATGATCATCGCCTGCGCCGCCATGCCGGTTGCCGGAAACATTTACATGCTCGCCCAGCACTACGGCGTCGCACCTCAGCGGGTTTCAGCAGCTATCCTGGTCTCGACAGCACTCAGCGTGGTCACACTGACGGCAGTCATTGCCTGGGTCAGTTGATCCTCCTTCATCTTGCCAAATAAACTTCCGCCGGAGGCATCCGGAAACTTGCCGCACGCGCCCGCGCCCGGTAGCGAGGAACAAACGAAAGGATTTGCCAGATGAAAACCGTATCAGAAAACGTATGCTTTGGGGGCACTCAAGGGGTCTACACTCACGCCTCTGCCTCCTGTGCCTGCGATATGACCTTTGGCCTCTTCCTGCCTGCCGAGGCCGCCGATGGCCCAGTCCCCCTTTTGTGGTTTCTGTCTGGCCTCACCTGTACCCACGAAAATGCCATGACCAAGGCCGGTGCGCAGGCATGGGCCGCAGAACATGGGATCGCGCTGGTCTTTCCCGACACGTCTCCGCGCGGTGACGATGTGGCGGATGACGACGGTTACGATCTGGGCAAGGGGGCGGGTTTCTACGTCAATGCCACCCAGGACCCATGGGCTGCGCACTATCGCATGTGGGACTATGTGACTGACGAGTTGCCCACACTGCTCGAACGAAATTTTGCCCTCGACATGGATCGTCAGGGCATCACAGGGCACTCGATGGGTGGGCACGGGGCACTGACCATGGCCATGTCCTTGCCGGGGCGGTTCAAGTCTGTCTCTGCCTTCGCACCCATCGCGAACCCCTGCGCCAGCGACTGGGGGCGCAAACAGCTGACCGCCTATCTCGGCACGGATGAAGCTACATGGTCCCCCCATGATGCCACCCTTCTGATGCGCTCCAACGGCTTTGACGGGCCCATGCTGATCGACACAGGGACCAGTGATCAATTCCTGGACCTGTTAAAACCCGAAGCACTGGCCGAAGCTGCCACCGCGCGCCGCCAGCAGATGACGTTCCGGATGCAGCCCGGCTATGACCACTCGTATTTTTTCATCTCGACCTTCATGGAAGACCACGTGACCTTTCACGCAGAGAACCTTTGGGCGTGACCACGCTCTACATCGACGCCGACGCCTGCCCGGTGAAGGCCGAGGCCGAGCGTGTGGCCACGCGCCACAAGGTGGCGATGAAGGTCGTCTCGAACGGCGGCCTGCGCCCGTCTCAGAACCCGCTGGTCGAAAACGTGATCGTGGATGCAGGCCCCGACGTGGCCGACATGTGGATCGCCGAGCGTGCGGGCCCCGGAGACGTCGTCATCACCGGGGACATCCCGCTGGCGGCAAAGTGTGTTGAAGCGGGCGCGCGGGTGCTCAAACACAATGGCGAGGCACTGACCTCAGCCAATATTGGCAATGTGCTCGCCACCCGCGACCTCATGGCCGACCTGCGCGCCGCTGACCCCTTTCGACAGGGCGGCGGCAAAGGGTTTACCAAGGCAGACAGATCGCGTTTTCTGGACGCGCTTGAACGGGAACTGAGGGCAGCGCAGCGATGAGCATCAAGGCAGTGGTTTTCGATATCGGCAACGTGCTGATCGAATGGCAACCCGAACGGTTCTACGACAGCGTGATCGGCGAAGTGCGGCGGCGCGATTTGTTTGCCGCGGTCGATCTGCATGCCATGAATGACAAGGTCGATCTGGGCCACCACTTCACTGACACCATCTATGCCACCGCGGAAGATTACCCGGACTGGCGCGGCGAAATCCGGATGTGGCACGACCACTGGATCGAGATGGCCAGCCCGGTCATCGACCATTCTGTCCGCCTGATGCGCGCATTGCAGGCCAAGGGCATACCGGTCTTTTCCCTCACAAATTTCGGTATCCAAAGTTACGACTTTGCCGCAACACACTACCCGTTCCTGCGCGAGTTTGATCGTGACTTCATTTCCGGGCACATGGCCGTCATCAAACCGAACGCACAGATTTACCGGATGCTTGAGGACGCAAGCGGGCTGAGTGGAGCCGACCTGATCTTTACCGACGACCGGGCGGACAATATCGCCGCGGCCAAAGCGAGAGGTTGGAACACACACCTGTTCGAAGGGCCACAAGGCTGGGCTGACCGGTTGGTGGCCGAGGGGCTCTTGGACAGAGAAGAGGCCACATGAGCCCACCCGTCATCCCCTTTGAACAGGGCGATGCCCTGCTTGACTGGCTGGGCCTGACGGACGCTCTGGCCGCAGGTCATGAACTACCAAAGGCCCAGATTGGTGACACGTTCCTTTACCGGGACCCTGACACCCTGCTCAGCCGCGCCGCGTGGATTGACGGGCTGGGCATGGCCGTAAAAACGGCAACCATCTTTCCTGAGAACACGGACAAGCCGACAATTAACGGTGGCGTTTCCCTTTACTCCGACAGCGACGGCACACTTGAAGCCATCATCGACTTCCACCTCGTGACCAAGTGGAAAACGGCCGGGGACAGCCTGCTTGCGGCCCTGCACCTTGCCCCGGCAAACCCCCAGCGCATTCTGATCGTGGGCGCAGGCACCGTGGCTGCATCGGTGCGCGCGGCCTTTGGTGTTGGATTCCCCGACGCTGGCTTTGGCATTTGGAACCGCACATCCGAACGCGCTGCCGCTTTCGCTAAGGCGCATCCTGATGTCACCATAGAACCCGACCTTGAAACCGCCATTCGCGGCGCTGACATCATCATCGGATGCACCATGGCCACCAGCCCATGGCTGCGCGGCGACTGGTTGCGCCCGGGTCAGCACGTGAACCTCATCGGGGCCTACCGCCCCGACATGCGCGAAGTGGATGACACCACCCTGCAGCGCTCCCGCGTCTATGTGGACAGCTTTGACACCACAGTCGGACATATTGGCGAGGTGAAGATACCGCTTGAGGCGGGCACCATTGCACGTGATCACCTGCTTGCAGACTGTTATGATCTGCCCTCTTTCAAACCGGCAGCGGATGATATCACCCTGTTCAAGAACGGCGGCGGCGCACATCTGGACCTGATGACCAGCCGCTATATCCTGGATCGGTGGAGGGCACAGTGATGTGGGCACTGATCATCTTTCTGGGCATCGTGGCGGTCCCGTTGACCGTCGAGTGGATGCGAAGCCCGATGTCAGACACACAGCGCCGCGAAGCACCGGGCAAGTTCGCGCTCCTGTCTCAGGGAAGCACCCATTACTACTGGCTTGGCCCGGAACGGGGGCCTGTGGCGGTGTGCATTCACGGGCTCAGCACTTCGTCCTATGTCTGGCGCGGGGTGGCCAAGGGGCTAGCGCTTATGGGCTTTCGGGTGCTGGTCTACGACCATTTTGGTCGGGGATTTTCAGATACGGTGCGGGGCTTGCAGGACGGTCCCTTCTTCGTCCGACAGCTGACAGACCTTCTGGAACACGAGCAGGTGGATGAACCCCTGACAGTGCTTGGCTATTCCATGGGCGGCGCCATCGCAGCGCATTTCGCGGCCGCCTACCCAAGCCGGATCAAGCAATTGATCCTGCTGGCCCCGGCGGGCATGCAGAACATCTCGGACCGCAAGATGCGTGCAGTCCTCAACGTCCCACTCCTTGGCGACTGGCTGTTTTTGCTGTTTTACCCTCGGATTCTGCGTCAGGGTCTGGACGGCGAAGTTGACTTGCCCGGAAGCGTCGAGGGGATCAACGAATTACAACGCGCCGAGACGGACAGGCGGGGCTATTTCCCTGCCATGTTATCATCCCTGCGCGGTGTATTACGCCGTGTGGCCAGAGATCAGCACAAGGCGATTGCAAAGGCGGGTATCCCGGTGCTTTGCGTATGGGCCAAGGAAGACGACGTCATAGCACTGGCCGGGAAGGACAAGCTGGCCAAATGGAACCCCAAAGCTAGGCAGGTGGTCGTCCCCGGAGCGGGCCACGGGATCACTTACACCCACACCGGTCAAGTGATCGAAGCCATCCGCGCCTCTCTCGACTAGGCCGGCGCCGGTTGTCCCAACGGGCGTTCGCGAATGGGCAGATGCACAATGGCGCTGAACGCCCCGATGGCAACTCCGATCCACCAGACCTGCGTGTACGTTCCGTAAAGATCATAAAGCCGCCCACCCAGCCAGACCCCGAGGAATGACCCAAGCTGGTGGGAAAAGAACACTATGCCATAGAGCGTGCCCATATAGCGCACCCCATAAATCTGCGCGACGAGTCCGCTGGTCAATGGAACTGTCGCCAGCCACAACGCGCCCATTGCCGCCGAAAAAAACAACACGGAGATCGGCGTAATTGGAAACAGTATGAACAGAGCGCCCACGAGCGTCCGACCTGTATAGATGCCAGCCAGCAGGTATTTCTTCGCATATCTTTGTCCCGCCCAACCGGCCAGCAGAGTTCCCGCAATATTGGTCAGCCCAATCAGTGATATCGCAACGGCACCGAGTGCCGAAGTGGTGGACACACCCATGTTGTCCAGCATGCCACCGGGCATGATTGGGTCACACAACTCAGTCACAAATGCCGGAAAGTGGGCTGTGACGAACCCCAGTTGATAGCCACAAGAGAAAAAGCCGATGAAGATCAGAAAATAGGACGGATCACGAAACGCCTTCATCAGGATTTCGCCCATCGTTTCTTCCATTGCAGCCTTGGATGCCGGAACAGGCACCCGCATCATCGGCAGAGTTAAAAGAGTGGCGAGGATGGCGGCGGCAAAGATCATGAACACACTGGGCCACGCCATCAGCCCCAGCAGCCATTCGGCAACGGGTGGGCCAAAAATCTGTCCACCTGACCCCGCCGCAGCAGCAATGGCAAGGCTCATGGAACGATTTTCATCACTGGACGCGCGCCCCACGACGGCAAGAATGACGCCGAAACCGGTGCCTGCGATCCCAAAGCCGACAAGCCACGCATAAAGCTGGTGTTCCAGAGGCGTTACCGAATAGGCCGACAGCACAAGGCCCACGGCATAGACCACCGCCCCTATGATGATCGCTTTGCGGTCCCCGATCTTTTCCGCGATCGCACCAAAGATCGGTTGACCGATCCCCCATGCGAGGTTCTGGATCGCGATAGCCATCGAAAATTCTGCCCGCGCCCATCCGAACTGGTCCGCGATCGGGATCTGGAACACGCCAAACGTGGCGCGCACTGCAAAGCTGACGATGATGATCACGCATCCCACGATCAGGACGGGGGTGAACAGGGGCGCGCGCGATGGCATGGTCATGTCTCCTCAACGTGATTGCACAGTGGTCACACCAAAGCCATGCGTCAAATCAGGAATTCTTGGCCCCGCATCACATTCATTGAACTGTGCCGGGTTTTCACGCTGCTGCACACGCGCTACCACGGGCGCAGATGACGGACTTAACACACGAATATCAGGCCCTTGTGGCGGCGGGCACCTTGAAACGGGATGACGCCCAAGAGGCCGTGTTGCCCGAGTTCGAACGCATCCGTGCCGCTTTGGCCGAACCGGTCAGACGCGGATTCTTCCGCAAAGCACCGGAACCTCCAAAGGGGCTTTACCTTTGGGGCGGCGTTGGGCGCGGGAAATCCATGCTGATGGATTTCTTTGTCAGCCATGTGGAGGCCCCGGCCCGCCGCGTCCACTTCCACGCTTTCATGCAGGAAATCCACGCCGCCATGCACGAGGCCCGCAAGACTGGTGTCGATGATGCCATTGCGCCGGTCGCGGCGGATGTGGCTGCCTCTGTCCGTTTGCTGGCCTTTGACGAAATGCAGATCAGCGACATCACCGATGCGATGATCGTGGGGCGGCTGTTTGAGGCGTTGTTTGCCGCCGGGGTTGTGGTGGTGACTACCTCAAACCGGATTCCCGACGACCTTTACAAGGACGGATTGAACCGACAGCTTTTCGTGCCATTCATCGACTTGCTAAAGGACAAGATGGTGGTGTGGGAACTCGCCTCGCCCACGGACTACCGTCAGGACCGGCTGACCGGCAGCCCGACCTACTTCACACCGCTGGGACCTGCTGCGCATCGCGAGATGGATGCGATCTGGAACGACCTCGCTGGAGGCGATGATCATTTGCTGGACATCACCGTAACGGGCCGCACTGTCACGATCCCGCGTTTCCGGAACGGCGTGGGGCGCGCCAGCTTTTACGATCTGTGTGCCAAGCCACTGGGTCCCGGCGACTTCCTCGCCATTGCAGAGGCGTGCAAGGTGCTGATGATCGACGACATACCCACCCTGTCGCGCAGCAACTTCAACGAAGCCAAGCGGTTTGTGACGTTGATCGACGCGCTTTACGAGGCGCATGTGCGTCTGATCTGTTCGGCCGCCGCGGTGCCCGAGATGCTGTATCTGGAAGGCGAAGGCACGTTTGAATTCGAACGCACCGCCTCGCGCTTGCGCGAAATGCAGAGCGAAGGTTGGGCGACAGCCTAGCCGTTTTCGCGCAGAACCGCCCCGGCAAGGTAGAGCGAACCGCAGACCAGTACGCGCGCATGTGGAGTCTCGGCAAGGATGCTGGCCAACGCGGCGGCGACATCATCAGCCTCTGACGCATTCAGCCCAACATCCCGCGCTGCCTTTGCTGTTTCAGAGGCAGGCAGGGTCGCCGCCTCACCCGGAATGGACAAAGCGATCAGACTGTCAGCCACTTCCGCCAAAGGGGCCAGATACCCCCGCGCGTCCTTCGTGTTGAGCATTCCACAAATCATATGCGTGGGTCGCGCAGGAAGGCTGCGCAGCACTGACGCCAGCGCGTGTCCCGCAGCCGGGTTGTGCCCCCCATCCAGCCAAAGCTCTGCGCCTGACGCCGCTGCCATGTCCGCAAGTGGACCGGTGCGCAGCCGCTGCATACGCGCAGGCCAGGATGCTTGGGAAACCGCAGCAAGGCATGCGGCCTCGTCACATCCCAAATGCCGGAGCGCGGCCAGCGCCATCCCTGCGTTCTGGATCTGGTGATCGCCGGGCAACACAGGCCGGGGCAGATCGAGCAGACCCACTTCATCCTGATAGATCATCCCGTCACGTTCCGGACTGGCATGCCAGTGCTGCCCATAGGCAAGAACGGGCGCGCCCAGTTGCGCGGCCCGCGCCTCGATCACCTCCAGCCCGGCCTCATCCTGCGGGCCGACGATGCACGGCACCCGGCGCTTGATAATGCCAGCCTTTTCGCCAGCGATGGCTTCGATCGTGTTTCCAAGAAACGCCTCGTGATCCATGGACACCGGCGTGATGATGGTCAGCGCGGGAGACTCGATCACATTGGTTGCATCCAACCGTCCGCCTAGACCGACCTCAAGCAATGTGTAATCCGCAGGCGTACGGGCAAAAGCGAGAATAGCCGCGCAGGTCGTAATCTCAAAA
>JBCBDZ010000037.1:0-22552 GCA_038529225.1 Pseudomonadota bacterium
CGGTGCTTTCGCGGATCAGCACGAAATCGACAGGCTTGTCCGTGGCCAGCGGAGTAGGCTGTCGATTTCGTGCTGATCCGCGAAAGCACCGAGGGGTTGTTCTACACGCAGGGGCGCGGCGAGGTGGAACGCGATGAGGCCCGCGAGACGCTGCGCATCACCCGCGCCATCTGCGAGCCGCTGTTCAAGTTTGCCTTTGATCTGGCCGCGTCACGCAAGGCGGCGGGCCGCGGCCCGGGCAAGGTCACCTGTGTGGACAAGGCAAACGTGTTCCGCGCCTTTGCGTTCTTCCGCGAGATGTTTGATGCCGAAGCCGCACGCCACCCTGAACTGGACGCCGATCACGCCTATGTGGACGCCACGGCGTTGTGGATGGTCGAACGTCCGTGGTCTTTTGACGTGATGGTGACCGAAAACATGTTTGGCGACATTCTGTCCGACCTCGGGGCCGGGTTGATGGGGGGGCTTGGATTGGCCCCTTCGGCGGACATTGGCGCGGATCATGCGGTGTTTCAGCCCTGCCACGGCTCAGCCCCCGATATTGCGGGCCAAGGGGTGGCCAACCCCATGGCCATGATCCTGTCGGCGGCGATGATGCTGGAATGGTTGGGCGGACGCCACGATGTTCCAGCGATGACGGCCGACGGAACCCGTCTGCGCGATGCGGTGGACGCGGTTGTAGCCGAGGCCCGCATTTTGACCCGCGATCTGGGCGGCACGGCGGGCACGGCGGAGGTCGCCGCCGCCGTCAAGGAGGCGCTGGCATGACTGTCCGGGTGGCCTGTGTCGGTGCGGGCTATTTCTCCCAGTTCCACTATGACGCATGGGCCCGGATTGATGGGGCCACGGTTGTGGGCGCCTGCGATCTTGACCTTGCCCGCGCAGAAGCCACAGGCGCGCCCGCCTTTGACGATCTGGACCGCATGCTGGAAATGACGTCGCCTGAGGTGCTGGACATCATCCTGCCGCCCCCGGCCCACGCCAAAATGATCCGCGCGGCACTCGCGGCGGGGATCAAGTGGATCATCTGCCAGAAACCGTTTTGCCTTGATCTCGATGAGGCCCGCGTGATCACCGAGGAAGCCCGCGCCGCCGGTGCCCGTCTGGTCGTGCACGAGAATTTCCGCTTTCAGCCGTGGTACCGGGCGATGAAGGCCGCGTTGGACGCAGGCTCCATCGGTGAGGTTCAGAACGCCACCTTCCGACTGCGCCCCGGCGATGGGCAGGGGCCGGATGCCTATCTGGACCGCCAACCCTATTTCCAGACCATGCCCCGTTTTCTGATCCACGAAACAGGCGTGCACTGGGTGGATACGTTCCGTTACCTGTTTGGCCCAGTGACCCATGTCTATGCCGACCTGCGCACCCTGAACCCGGCGATTGCGGGCGAGGATGCGGGCTTTGTCATCTTTGATCATGCCAGCGGTGTGCGGGCCCTGTTTGACGGCAACCGGCATCTGGATCACGTGGCAAACAACCTGCGCTCTACCATGGGCGAGGCCTGGATCGAAGGAACGACGGGTACGCTCACCCTTTATGGTGACGGGATGGTCACCCAGCGCCCGTTTGGACAGTCTGATCCGGACATCCTGCTGATGGAGCCGGAGCCGCCCGTCGGGTTTGGCGGAGACTGTGTTCACGCATTGCAGGCCCATGTCATTGCAGCGATGCATGGCGCATCACTGGAAAACGAAGCAAGTGACTATCTGACCGTTCTGGCCATCAAGGACGCGATTTACGCCTCTGCCGAGGCGGGCCAGAAGTGCCCCGTCCCGGGGGCCGTCTGATGGGCGCCGTCTCAAACGTGGACCGGGCGCTGCGTGCGCTGCGCGAGATGATCTTTTCCGGCCAGCTTGCCCCCGGCTCAGACCATCTGGAAACCGAACTGGCCACACAGCTTGGCATGTCGCGCACGCCCGTGCGCGAAGCGGCACTTGTCTTGCAGGCTCAAGGACTTGTAGATGTGCGCCCACGCCGTGGTATCCGCGTGCGCCCGGTCTCTGCGCAGGACATGCGCGACATCTACGACATCCTGACGGAACTGGAGAGTCTGGCCGCAGCCCGCGCCGCCGAAGCCGCGTATTCAAAGGCTGATCTGGCCACGTTGGCCAAGGCGATTCAGGACATGGACGCAGCCCTTGAGGCGGATGACCTACGTGCGTGGGCGCAGGCCGATGACCGGTTCCACCGCGAATTGGTCCGCCTTGGGGGCAATGCGCGTCTGGCCATGATCGTGGCCGTGATGCGCGATCAGGTGCGCCGCGCCCGTGCTACCACGTTGTTCATGCGCCCCAAGCCGTCAAAGTCCAACACCGACCACCGTACCGTCTATCAGGCGATTGCAGCACGGGACGCGACCCGCGCCCATGACACGCACCACGCGCATCGCCGTGCAGCCTGCAAGATGCTGGTGGGGCTTTTGGAGAAACATCAGTTTCACCAGCTGTGAGGGCCTGACCCTGGCGCTTCCAGCCCTAGACCTGAGACACGCTCAACAGCGCTGCACGCGCCGGTCCGAGGGGTGGCGCACTCGCTCTGCCCCGTGGGGGCGGACCGGCGCGGCCCAACAGTGCCTGTTGGGCATTTGCCCTAATTTAGGCGACATGTCTGAGGTTCCGGGTCGGGTGCTTTAATCGTCCCACTCAACGTCAAACCTGGCAACAACATCGCGCACCTGCGCGTCACTCAAACCTTGAGGCGACAACCCGCGCGTCATGAGGGCAAGGCGCGCAGTGTCTTCCAGTTCTTCAATGGCGTTGCACGCTGCCTCGACGTCCTTACCCGCAACGACAGGCCCATGATTGGCCAGCATCACCGCAGAGCGTTTGCCCGCCAGCCCACGCACCGCAGCGCCCATCGCCGGATCACCGGGCAGAAAGAAGGGCAACAGCGTGACTTTTCCCAGTTTCATGATCCCGTACGGGGTCAACGGCGGCAGAAAGTTGTCGGGGTCCGCGCCGGGCAGCATCGACAAGGCCACCGAATGGCAGGAATGCAGGTGCACCACCGCCCCGGCGGTACCGCGCGTGTCGTAGAATGCGGTGTGGAGGGGCATTTCCTTGGTCGGTTGATCGCCGCTGACATGGGCCCCCGTTGCATCAAAAAGGCTTAGCCTGCCCGGATCAAGCCGGCCAAAGCTTGTGCCCGTGGGCGAGACCAGCAGGCCTCCGTCACCGGTGCGCGCCGAAATGTTACCGGTGCTGCCGTGTGTCAGCCCACGATCAAAAAGGGATTTGGCCAACACGCAAATCTGTTCGCGCAGGGCGCTGTTGGCGCTCATGATCCGGCCAGCACGGCATTGGCCTTTTCAAAGAAGTCCTCGGCCCCGAAGTTCCCAGATTTCAGCGCCACCACCAGATCGGGACCGGCGCGCAGCGCAGGCACGCCGGGGTCGATTTCAGGGCCGATGTCGAGGGTTTCGAGGGCCAGCCCTTCGACGATCGCGCCTGACGTTTCGCCGCCTGCGGTGATGATCCGCGTGGCCCCCTTGGCGCGCACTGCCCGGGCCACGCTGGCAAAGAACGTCTCGAGCGCAGTGGCCGACCGTTCGCGCCCGTATGTGTCTTGTACTGCGCGCACCTGTTCGGGGTCTGCCGAACTGTAGGCCAGCGGGATACCGTCCTGCGTCATGAGCCATTCAGCGAGCGCATCGGCGGACAAGGTGCCGTCGATCACCTCACTTGCCACGATTTCGCGCGCCGGGTGTCGCGCCGCGTGGTAGGCGACTTGCCCCCGCGTCGCGGCCGAGCAAGACCCCGACAGCGCCACGACACGGCCCGCCTGCCCATCCCATGGCACAGCGCCTGGCGCACAGCCGAAATTCGCAGGCAGGCCAAGGGCCACGCCCGATCCACCCGTGATCAGCGGCAGATCACGCGCCGCCGCACCAATGGCGCGCAAGTCCGCGTCCCGGATCGCGTCCACGACGATCAGGCGATGCCCTGCCGCGTGTTGGTCTGCCAGTGCTGCCGAAATCGCGTCTGTTCCGGCAAAGACCGGACCCGGCCCCACATGCCCCACGCTGCCCTTCGTCTGCGGGGCAAGCCAGCGGCGCAAGTCGGAGTCGGTCATCGGCGTCAGCGGGTGGTTCTGCATCCCGGTTTCGCTGAGAAGGGTGTCCTTGACGAAAAGATGGCCCTGAAAGACCGACCGGCCTGTGCCCGGAAAGGCAGGGCAAACAATGACTTGATGCGCATCAAGGGCATCAGCCAGCGCATCTGCAACCGGGCCGATGTTCCCTTCGGGCGTGGAGTCAAAAGTCGAGCAATACTTGAAGAAAAACTGCGTGCAGCCCTGCGCCTTGAGCCAATCCAGCGCCTCAAGCGACAGCGCCACCGCCTCCGCGACGGGGATCGAGCGGGATTTGAGCGCAACGACGCCCGCCTCGACCTGAGGGTCTGCAGATGTGCTTGGCACGCCGGTATATTGCGTGGCCCGCATACCGCCTTTGGCCAAAGTGTTGGCCAGATCACTCGATCCGGTGAAATCGTCACCGATACATCCCAGTTTCATGTCGCTCCGTCCGCCCTGTCAGTCCGGATGCGAGGAAACACCGCCACCGCCCGGCGTGCAAGGCCACTGCGAGAATTTCGAGATTTCACAACAGGTCACCCGGTTTGTCCGTGCGTGCGCCAGCCAGACGCAGCATGTGCCAGGCCAGCACCAGGTTGCTGGACAGAACCGGCCTATCAAGATCGGCCTGCAAAGGTGCGATCACATCCATCGTGCGCAGGTTCGTACAAGACAGAAACACAGCCTCGACATCGGCACCTTTTGTCACCGCATGTGTCGCCGCGATGATTGAAGCGTCGTCGATCTGCGTCACCGCCTCTTCGTTGGCCTCATCAAAGCTGATGAAATCGGGCGTTTGGATGCGCGCGCCCTGCAGCACCGCGCGCAACCGGTCCGACACCGACGCCACGTATGGAGAGACAATCGCGATGCGGCGCAGCCCGAGATGCTCGCATGCGGCGATCAGGGCCGACACAGGCTCGCTCACTTGGCGGGCCGGGGTACCGGCGCGTATCTGTTCGGCGATGACATTCGCCCCGATCTGCGCCGTGCCAGAGGTGCAGCCATAGCCCACCACATCAAACCTGTGCCCACGGGGAAAGAGCGCGGCGGCCCCGCCGAGTGCGCTTTCCATCCGGGCAAGTGTTTCTGGCGAAACCTCTGTCGCCGACGGCACGCGGGACACCAGCAGGCTCACGTCGTGGGGCAGAAGACGGCGAAAGTCGTCCTCGATCGTGCGGTCCGATTGCAAGGCGATCAGACCCAGTCTGATCGGCATTTCGGTCCGTTTTGTATAAGGTGCAATCATGGTCAGATCACCGGGATGTCGCGCGGGGCAGGTGTCGACAGGTAACGGGCACCGGTGTCTGTGATCACGATGTTTTCCTCGTGCACCAGTGTCATTCCGGTCGCGGTTGTCAGTCCGGGTTCCAGCGTCAGCACCATGCCGGGCTCAAGCACGGTGTGATCTGCCGGGATCAGCGACGGCCATTCCGTCAATTGCATGCCCAACCCATGCCCGTAGCGCCCGGAGTCCGAGCCCCCCGCCCCGCCTGTGAGCACCTTGTCCATCGCATGAAACAGATCCGCCGCCGTTGCACCGGGACGCGCAGCCGAAAAACCCGCATCGCTGGCATCCAGAAGCTTCATGTAGGAGACTTTTGTTGCGTTGCCTGGTTGGCCGACCGACCAGTTGCGGTCGAAGTCGCTGAAATACCCGTCCCTTACGACGCCTGTATCCAGCATCAGCACATCGCCTGCTTTCAACGGAACACCCGTCGCAGGGGCGATGATGTCGCCGTATCCGCCCGGCCCCGCCCCGCCTGCAAGGTAGGACACCCAGTCCGCCCCTTCCTCGAGGCAGAGGATCTGGAAGGCCCGAAAGACCTCGGCCAGCGGGACACCTGCGTGCGCAATCTCGGGCACACGGGCAAAAGCGCGGTTTGCGATTGCACAGGCGGCGGTGATTTTCTGTACCTCCGCTTCGGATTTGACCAGCCGAAGGCGGCGCAGAATTCCGGCGTCATCCGTGAACGCGCGTGGCGCCATGCGCTTGCGTAGGTCTGCCCAGCTGTCCAGCGGCAAACGCAGGTGCGTCTCTTGCCCCGAAGGTACGCCGATGCGCGCGCCCTTGGGGACAGCTTCGCCAAAGGCGTCCACCAGCAATCCGATGCCATCATCTGTGTAATCCGGGCTGCGCCATGTGCGTATGTCCTGCACCCATGTCTGGCCCATCAATGGCGCGCCGATGGACGGGATCACCGCGATGGGTTCACCGCTGACGGGCAGGATCACGAACCATGGCCGCGTCGGGCTTTCCCAGAACCGCGTGAGGTAGCCGGTGAAGTAGCGCACCTCCGGTTCGGTCGTCAGCAACAGAGCATCAAGATGTGCCGCCTGCATATGCTCTTGGGCCCGTGCAACGCGGGCCTGAAATTCGGCGGTTTCAAAGCCGATCATGCATCACTCTGTTCGGACAGGATCACCAGCACGCGGGCATCGGGGCCCAGTCCTAACGTACCGTTTGCCGCCGCCAGACCTGCGATGCCCGCGGCGCCGGATGGGGTGCTCTTCAACCCAAAGCGGGCGGCAAGGGCCGCACCTGCATCGCCTTCGGCCTCGGAAATGGTCATGAAATCATTGGCGTCCCGTGCCAGGCCCTTGAGCGCGATCAGCGAGGCCACCTTGCAATCGAGTCGCCCCATGGCGGACACCGGCCCTTTGGTTTCGACCAGTTTCCCCGCCTCGATGGATGCAATGAGGCACGGGGCCGCCTCTGGTTCCACCACGATGATCCGGGTTGCGTCGTGCCAGTGCAGCCGCGCGATGGCAGCGCAAGCGCCGGCGAGGCCACCGACGCCAGCTTGCAGAAACAGATGGGTCGGTGGCCTGTCGATTTGATCGAACACTTCGGCCATTAGGGCAAGATACCCTTCCATCAAACGGTGCGGGCGTGCGGTGTACCCTTCCCATGAACTGTCCGACAAGAGCACAGCGCCGCTGGCTGCAGCGGCTTGCATGGCGGCGTCCATGCTGGCCTCGTAGTCAGCCCCGGCGCGCACGACCTCGGCACCGACGCTGCGCAACCTGTCTGCAAAGCTCTCCGGGACGGTGTCGGCCAGATAGATGACGGCCTGCGCCCCGAACGCCGCGGCCCCGCCCGCGACGGACAGCCCGTGATTTCCGGCGCTCGCCGTCATGTAGGTGGTGCCCCGCGCCTGCCCCTTTTCGGCATCACAGGCAATGACATAAGCCGCCCCAAGGGCCTTGAAACTGCCCATTTCCATACGGAGCCGTTCGTCCTTGATCAGCACCTCGCCCACCCCTGCCTCTGCGGCCATTTCGGGGGCTGCGCGCAAGGGTGTGATCCCCGAAAGGGGGCAACGCTCCAGCATCCTGCGCGGGGCCGCGTCGTTCACGCTGGGATAGGGAACGTCCCTGAGGACGGGATCGTCGGCCAGCCCTGTGCCGCAAAAGGGATTGGGAAGGCTGCGCACCGTCTAGAACACGATCTGCGCTTTGATCGCCTGACTCCGGTCGGCGGCCATCTCAAAGGCGGCCCCCGCCTCGTCCAGCGCAAAACTGTGGGTGACAAGCGGGGTCACATCAATCTGCCCGCCCTGCATCATGGCGATGGCTGTGGCAAATTCCTCGTGAAAGCGGAAAGACCCGCGAAAGCTGATTTCCTTGGCCGTCATGGCTTGCACCGGCAGCGTCATGTCACCGCCCAGCCCCAATTGGACCAGCACCGCGCGCGGGCGCAGGGCCGGAATGGCGGCGGCAAGCGCGGGGGCGGCACCGCTGCATTCAAAGTGCACGTCAAAGTGGCCCTTGTCCGCGTGATACATGTCCAGCCCATCGGGTGTGTCGGCCATGTTGATCACACGGGTTGCGCCCACTTTTTGCGCCATAGACAGGGTGAACGGGGCAATATCCGTTGCCACAATCTCGACCGCGCCAGCGGCGCGCGCCACCAAGACGCAAAGCTGCCCGATCGGACCGCAGCCCGTCACAAGCACCCGTTTGCCCATCAGGTCACCGGCCTGCTTGGCCGCGTGCAGACAGACCGCCAAAGGCTCCCCCACCGCGGCTTCAGCGGCGCTGAGACCGTCAGCGGGCACGCATTGGGTGGCGTCGGCGACGATGTACTGACGGAACGCACCCTGAATATGGGGGAACGGCATGGCAGAGCCGTAAAACCGCATATTCAGGCAATGCTGCGGTGTGCCCGTATGGCAGTACTTGCAAGCATAGCAAGGGCGTGATGGCGAAATCGCCACAAGTTGCCCGGGCGCAAGCCCGGTCACGCCCGACCCGAGGGCGTCGACATGGCCGGACACTTCGTGACCGAGGACCATCGGTTCGCGCAGACGCACGACACCGAAACCGCCATGCTGGTAGTAGTGCAGGTCCGACCCGCAAATCCCCCCAGCAGCCATTTTCACCAGCACCTGCCCGGGGCCAACCTGCGGCATCTCGCGCTCTTCGACCCGCAAATCCTTTGCGGCGTGGACAACGATGGCTTTCATGGGCGGGGCTCTCCTCATCTTTCTGGCGCGCAGCATGCGCAACATGCAAGCAGGGCACAAGCACTGGTTGACCCCTTTCTTTGCCCTGACTATGTTACCGGTAACAACTCCGAAAACAAAGGCCTTTGCAACATGTCCACTTCACTTTTTTCGCTCGCGGGTACACGCGCCCTGATCACAGGTTCGTCCCAGGGGATCGGCCTTGCGCTTGCGGCGGGGATGGGCGCGGCGGGGGCCGAGATCGTGCTGAACGGTCGGGATACGGCCAAGCTGGACGCCGCCGCTACGGCGCTGAGCGGGCAAGGGATCACGACCCACACCCTGGCCTTTGATGCGACGGACCACGACGGCGTACGAGCCGCCGTGGACGGGTTCGAGGCCGAAACCGGGGCCATCGACATCCTGATCAACAATGCGGGCATGCAGCACCGCACCCCGCTGGAGGATTTCCCGGCGGATGCGTTTGAACGTCTGTTGCAGACCAACGTGGCATCGGTCTTTCACGTCGGTCAGGCCTGTGCACGGCACATGATCAAGCGCGGCGCGGGCAAGATCATCAACATCGCCAGCGTTCAGACGGCCCTCGCCCGGCCCGGCATTGCCCCTTACACGGCCACGAAGGGGGCTGTGGCAAACCTGACCAAAGGGATGGCGACCGACTGGGCGCGTCTGGGTCTCAACTGCAACGCCATCGCGCCGGGGTATTTCGATACGCCGCTGAACGCAGCCCTCGTGGCGGATCCGGCCTTTACCGAATGGCTGAAGAAACGCACGCCCGCCGGGCGCTGGGGTCAGGTGGACGAACTGGTCGGGGCGGCGGTGTTCCTGTCCTCGCCGGCGGCGAGTTTCGTCAACGGACACACCCTGTATGTGGACGGCGGGATTACAGCGTCGCTGTAACCGGTGTGCGGGCGGGCCCGACAATATCAGTTGGCCGATCCGCAAATCTTTGCCACAGTCCGTGCGCATGCAGCACCCGGACCCACGCACCAAAGAGCTCGAACAGCTTCGGGCGAGACTGGCGGATGATATCGCCGATGTTGCGCGCAGCCTCGATGTGCCGCCCCATATCCGTGACCCCGAAAATCTGCGCCGCGCATGGCGCAAGACCTGCGCATCCCACAGCGCCCTACGGGTACTGATCAAGGACATCCTGCGCGACACCTCGGATCAGGACAAACTGCCCGTGACACGCAGGCGCGCCTTGCGGGATCTGAAATTCGACGCCCGCGCCATCCGGCGTCAATTGCTGGACTGGTCCCGCGTGAGCCTTATCGTAGAACGCCAGCACGTGCCCCCCGACACCGACCTTGTACAGGTGTCCGAGTTGATCCATGGCCCGCGCGATGTTCTGGATCACGTGACCGCCCTGTTCCTGCATGCCATGCACAAAGTCGCCAATCCGTCCGAACATATACAAAGCGCGGATGCCGAGGAAGACGGGCTGCACCGCGACATCCCGCTGCCGATGAGCCAGTTTTCATCCCTGATCGGGGCGGCTTATCGGTTGTGTCTGGCACAGCGCAAAACGCATCCCTTGCGGTTTCTGGATGTGGGCAGCGGTGGGGGCACGAAGGTGCTGGCCGCAACCACCTGTTTCGACATCTGCCATGGTCTCGAATACGAGGCCCACACCGTCGCAACCGGCACGCAACTGCTGACCGGGCTGGGGGCGGATCGCTGCACCTTGTTTCACGGCAACGCCTTCGAATTCGAAGACTATGGCAGCTACGACGTGATCTATTTCTTTCGACCCATGCAATCGAACCCGGACATGATCGCGATGGAGGCCCGCATCCTCGCGCAGGCCCGCCCCGGCACGATCCTGTGCGTGCCGGGCGAGATGGCGACCCCGGACCATGATGCGGCGGGCGCACGCAACGTCAGCGGGCACGTCTATGTCACGGGGTTGAGCGCGGACGAGGTTGCGCAATTGCACGTGGCCGCGCGCCATATCGGCACCTCCATTCCCGGATTTACCAAGACGCCGCCGCGCGACTCCGCCCTGCTGGAGCCGCTGCTGGCGGCCTGTGCGCGCAACGGCTATCGCATCTGAGGACGGCTGCTGCCCTTGCGGGGGCCACAGCGTACCTGTAGGTTCACGCCACTTCTGATCACCCTCAAAGGGGCACACCTTGACCTTCACTCCCGCGATCACCGGCACTGGCGTCTTCACGCCCGAATTGTCCATTTCCAATGCGGAACTGGTGGTCGCCTTCAACGCCTATGCCGACCGGTTCAACGCTGAAAACGCCGAAGCGATTGCCGCCGGAGAGGTTGAGGCCAAAGCCCATTCCTCCGAAGAGTTCATCCTCAAGGCCTCCGGCATCGAACGTCGCTACGTCATGGACAAGGACGGCATTCTGGACCCTGCCGTCATGCATCCGCTCTTGCGCCAGCGCAGCGATGATGAGCCGTCGATCATGGCCGAAATGGGGGTCGATGCCGCCAACAAGGCATTGGCTGCAGCAGGCAAGACGGCATCGGATGTGGGGGCTGTCATCTGTGCGGCATCCAACCTTGAACGCGCCTACCCCGCCGTGGCCATCGAAATTCAGGACCTGCTTGGCGTTGATGGCTTTGCCTTTGACATGAACGTCGCCTGTTCGTCCGCCACCTTCGGCATTCAGGCGGCGGCGGACATGGTGCGGTCGGGGTCCATCACATCTGCGCTGGTGGTCAATCCTGAGATTTGCTCGGCGCATCTGGAATGGCGCGACCGCGACTGTCATTTCATCTTTGGCGACGTGGCCACCGCCACGCTGATTGAGCGGGCAGAGGACGCGGCAGGCCCGCACTTCGAAATCAGATCGACGCGCTGTGCGACCGCGTTTTCCAACAACATCCGCAACAACAACGGATATTTGCGCCGCTCGCGCCCCGCAGGCATGGCCGACCGGCGCGACATGCAGTTCATGCAGAACGGACGCAAGGTGTTCAAGGAAGTGCTGCCGATGGTCAGCAGCCACATCGCCGGACACATGGGCGATGAGGGGGTGACGGCAGGCGACCTGAAACGCCTTTGGCTGCATCAGGCCAACAAATCGATGAACGATTTCATTGGCAAGAAGGTGCTGGGCCGCGACCCGGCGCCGGGCGAACAACCCAACATCCTGCAGGACTACGCCAACACGTCTTCTGCCGGCTCGATTATCGCGTTTTCACAGAATTCCGATGATATGAGCAGCGGCGATCTTGGCATCATCTGCTCGTTTGGCGCAGGCTATTCCGTCGGCTCGGTGATCGTGGAACGGCGCGGCTGAAGCGGGGCTTCTTCGCCCGGCACCTCTTCGATCAGCGCGTCCATGGATGCGGCCACCCGGCGCAAGCGGTCAAGGCGGCCCGCATGGGTGTCTGGCCCTTCCATCTGAGACAGCATCTGTGACACCTGCGTGTAGGAGACGTCGAACAACTCGCGCCCGCGCTTCCAGTCCATGAAACTCATGCCCTTGAGCACAGAGATATTCAGCAAGACGTCATCGCCCACATTTGTCATGCGCAGCAACTTGCGTGCATTCACCACCATAGCCCGGGCCAGAACGGTAAAGGCGGTCGGGTGGCGTGGCGTCCCGCGCGCAGGTTTGCGCACCATGGTGGTCAGGGCCTTGATCCGCGTGGGAAAGTCTTCGTATTTTGCGCGGACCATCCACGGTTTGCCCGGGACAAAGTTCAGGATCACGTTCGATCCGGCCTTGAGCGCGCGCATCGTGCCAATCGGCACATTGTCGATCAGCCCGCCATCTATCAGAACCTCCCCGTCACTGCGCAGGAACGGCGGGAAAATACCGGGAATCGCGCTTGAAGCCCGGATTGCCTGCCACAGCGGTCCGGTCCGGATTACGCTGACATCGTTGTGGGTGAGGCTGGTTGCGACCGCAAAGAAATTCAGGTGCAGGTCTTCGACGTCGCCCATGCCGTAATGTTGGCGAAATGACTCATCCAGGACGGAATGATCCAGCAGAGAAAATCGCGGCACGGTCAGGCGCGACATCGCCTTTGAGCGCAGGAAAATCTCCTCGCACTGCTCCATCGTCTGATCCGAATCAAGCCCTAGCGCCATGGCGCCTGCCATGGCTGCGCCAACACTGGTGCCCCCGACGAAGTCAAAGGTATAGCCGTGCTCGCGCAGCGCCTTGATCACGCCCAGATGGGCAGTGCCGTAAGACCCACCGCCGCACATCACGAGCCCGATGGCCTCGCCGCGCACAAAACGGGCGATGCGGGCAAAATCCTGCTCTGACTCCAGCGCCAGATGGTGGTGCAGGCGCACAGGGCGGCCCTCCAGCCACTTCGCCGTTTGCGCGGTGCTGTCGCCTGTTTGGGGTCTGTACAACACGACGTGCAGATGGGCAGGCAAGGTCGCATCAAAAATCGCACGTTCCAGATCAGACGGACGATCCGCCGGACCAAAGGCGCCCGTCTTGGGCACAATGATCATGATGGTGTCGGAATTGTTGGCCGTCACACGCTGCCAGATGGGGTGGGCCTTTGGATCCGCGCAGATCAACAGCAGGTTGCCATGCTCAGCCTCTTGCTGGTCAAGCCATGCAGCCAACGCCCTGGCATCCTCGAGCAGGTCGGGGGCGCAGTCCTGCGCTTCGATGACCTTCCAGCGCGCCTCGCCCTCAAATCTGGCGCGGATACCGGCAACGAAAGCCGGAGCGATGCAGGGATCGGCCCCGCCCGGGAACATCGCGCAGACATGGCCTGATTCAGGGCGCAAATGCGGCGTGGCGGGAATGGTCCGTGCCAAACGCTGGGACAAGGCCGCCAGAATGCCATTGGCCAGCGCCGGTGTGGCAGCGGCAAGCGCGTCATAGGCTGCGCGGCTCAGACACATGATTGCACTGTCGCGCGCGGCCACAACCGTTGCGGTGCGGGTGCCTCCGGCGAAAAAGGCCAATTCGCCAATAGGCTCACCCTTGGTGATCTCGGCAATCGCGCGCCCGTTGTGCAGGACAGTAAAGCGACCGCGCAGGACGATGAACAGGGTGTCGGCAGCGTCACCTTCGTTGATCAGCACCTCACCCCGGCTCAAATCACGGTGGACAGCAGTGCGGGCCATCTGCTCAAGAATTTCCGGCGCCAGCGCACCAAACCCGTCGATGTCGCGCAGCAAAGCGATCAGCTCTGCATTGCTTGTCTCACTGCCCACGTATGCACACCCCCTCTACCCGCATATAGAGTGCACCGCGAATTACCCCATGCGCAAGATGCGACCGTGCCACGCAAAATCCAAGGGGCCAAAAGGTCGCCCGAAAAGGCACAGTGGCGGATGGGTCGGTGGGCGGGCGCATTTTTGCGCAGGCGCAAAAACAGTCGCGCACCGACCCTAGCTGTCTGTTTTGGACACCCGCTGGTGGACAGCCTCAACGCTTTCGATCCGCTCGGAATAGCGATCCACCAGGTAGGCCGATCTGCCCCGCACCATCCAGGTAAACTTGACCAGCTCTTCCATCACATCCACCACGCGCGCATAGAATGATCCAGACGGAAGGCGGCCGTTCTTGAACTCCAGCCACGCCTTTGGAATGCTCGACTGGTTCGGGATCGTCACCATCCGCATCCAACGCCCCAGAATGCGCATCTGATTGACCGCATTGAAGCTTTGCGACCCGCCAGAAACCTGCATCACCGCAAGCGTCTTGCCTTGGGTCGGGCGTATGCCGCCCTTCAGGGACAAAGGCAGCCAGTCAATCTGGCTCTTGATCAGACCGGTCATAGCCCCATGGCGCTCCGGGCTGGACCAGACCATACCTTCGGCCCAAACGGCAAGCTCGCGCAGTTCCACGACTTTGGGATGAGAGCCGTCATCGGTGTCCACCTGAGGTAGCCCGGTGGGATCAAACAGGCGCGTTTCACAGCCCAGATGACGCAGAATGCGCGCGCTTTCCTCCGCAGCGCGACGGGAATAGCTTTCCGGGCGCAGCGATCCATAGAGGAGCAATATGCGCGGTGGATGCCCGGGATCACCCGGGCTGCGCAGGGCCCCGGTATCGATCTGCGGCAGGGCTGCGGCGACAAGGGCGGGCAGGTCGTCGACCTGGGCCTGATCAACCACTTTCTTCTTCCAGATGCAGCTTCATGTCGATCAGGACCTGTTGCAGCAGTGTGGTCTCCTTGAGCAGCCGCTTGGCCTCATTCACGGTGATGATTCCATCCTCGATGGATTGCTGATACTCGCTCATCAACATGGCGAAACGCTGGCTGAGGGCGATCACATCACTGTTCACCCCGCCGGGGCGGGCATCATTGGGGCGACGATCATCATGGCTGAGGCTGATGCCCTGCAGTTCGGCCAGCGCGCTGGTCACATGTGGAAAGCTTGCGTCCTTCTCAAGGGCAACCACCGCATCGATTGGCATGAACCGATCGGCATGTTCGGGGTTGTCCGAATAGTACCGCCCAAGAGTGGCCTTGGATTTACCCGTCAGGTCGCAAGCCGGCTCAATGCCGACATCCTTCACCAGCGCCTCGGTATGCTTTTTCAGATAGCTGCCAAATCCGGCCATAGAGTGTTCCTCGTTTACGCAAAACTTTCGTCACACCCCACCGGTGCGGGGAAATGATGCCGTCTTTTCCCATTAATCAACTCGAAAGCAAATGTCATTTGTAAATGGTCCCAATGGTTCCGGGACGTAATGAGTATCTGGTGGCCCCAGCACCGGGATAGGGTGGGATCTTCCTTTCGTCTTCTGCCATGTGGGACTGGCAGGCCAGAGCGTTCTGGCAGCAAGGCAGGAAGATTCGTCGGAAGTGAAACGTATCGGGGCAGGCACATCCCCAAAATGACCGGGCGCAATTTCTGCATCGCCCCGCCTGCCCCACCTTTAACAAGTGCCGATTGCGGTCCGGGGATTTGACATGCGCGCACACAAGCGCAGCGCTTACTCGGACCCACCCGTTTCTTCGCACCTCCCCGCCGGGGCTTGCCCCGGACAAGGCACGTGGCTAAGCACCTCGCCCATGGCCAAGCTCTACTTTCACTATTCAACAATGAACGCCGGCAAGTCGACCGTACTGCTGCAAGCCGCACATAACTACCGCGAGCGCGGAATGGTCCCCTACCTGCTCACTGCAAGGCTGGATGACCGTGCGGGTGCGGGCCGCATCGCATCGCGCATCGGCATCGGTTCGCAGGCGGATATGTTTTCGACCACCGACGATCTCTTTGCCCGCCTCTCCGAACAACTGGCTTTTGGCCCCGTAGACTGTGTCTTTGTCGACGAGGCCCAGTTTCTGACCGAAGATCAGGTCTGGCAACTTGCCCGCGCTGTTGACGATCTGAGCCTGCCGGTGATGTGTTATGGCTTGCGTGTCGACTTTCTGGGCAAGCTGTTTCCTGGCTCGGCCACGCTTTTGGCCCTCGCTGACGAGATGCGCGAGGTACGTACCATTTGCCATTGCGGAAAAAAGGCGACCATGGTCATCCGCCTGGATGCCGAGGGACGCACCCAGGCCGATGGCGCGCAGGTGCAGATCGGGGGCAACGACACCTATGTGTCTCTGTGCCGCCGTCACTGGCGCGAGGCAATGGCCCAGGGTTGAAGCAGGGTTGAACCACCTGAATTGGGCGCAGGATACCTGCGCCTTACGCATCGACGGTGCGCCAGAGTAAGGCGGAGGTGTCCTCCGCCCGCCCTGAGGGCCAGAATTCAAACGGGATTGGGCAACGCCTCACCGTTACAGAACGCCGCCACATTGCGCACCGCCATCAGCCCCATATCCAACCGCACCTCCAGCGCGGCTGTGCCGAGATGCGGCAACAGGGTGACGTTGTCGAGGCTCCGCAATGCCTCCGGTACATGCGGCTCGCGCTCGTAAACATCCAGACCCGCGCCACCGATCTGCCCGGCCTCAAGGCACGCAACCAATGCCGTCTCGTCCACCACATCCCCGCGCGAGATGTTGATCATGTGGGCATGCGCCTGCATCGCCCCCAGAACCTCCGCGCTGATCAAGTGTCGGGTGTGCGCACCGCCGGGCACGGCGGCCACGAGAAAGTCAACGTCTCCCGCCAGCGCCATCAGGTCGGGCGCGCGGATGGCTGGAAAGTCCAGGCTTTTTTCCGAACGGTTCACGTACTGCACGTCCATGCCGAACCCGAAATGGCAGCGCCGGGCGATGGCCTGCCCAATCCGGCCCATGCCAACGATGCCAACAGTCTTGCCACTCATGTGCAGGCCCAGCATCTGTGTCGGATGCCATCCGGGCCAGTCATTGCGGCGCACCATACGCTCGCCCTCGCCTGCACGGCGCGCCGACATCAGGATCAGCATCACCGCGATATCAGCCGTCGCGTCAGTCACTGCACCGGGTGTATTGGTCACGGCAATCCCGACGGCTTGCGCCGCTGCAACATCGATATGGTTATACCCGACCCCGAAATTCGCGAGCAGCTTGCACCGTGGCTCTGGCACATCGGCAAAGACGGCTGCCGAAAACTGATCCCCCAGCGTGGGCAAAACGATATCGAAATCGGTGAGCGCCGCGCGCAATTCGGCATCCGTCAAAGGCAGCGTCTGTGTGCGCACGACAACCTGGTCACAACAGGCATGGGCCGCTGCAACAACATCGTCCGGCAAGGGCCGTGTGATCCAAAGCCGGGTCAATGAAGCCGCCCCCCCGTTGGCACGTCCTTGTCTGGCGTGGCCAGCACCACGGCGCCGTCTTCATCCGGAAAGCCAAGCACCAGCACCTCGGACATGAAACGCCCGATCTGGCGCGGTGGGAAGTTCACGACCGCCATCACCTGCCGCCCGACCAGCGTGTCCGGATCATAGTGAACCGTGACCTGGGCCGAGGTCTTGCGTTCTCCGATTTCGGGCCCGAAATCCACCCACATCTTGATCGCCGGTTTGCGCGCCTCGGGAAACGGTTCAGCCCGCACCACACGGCCAACGCGCACGTCCACCTTGAGGAAATCATCAAAATCGATCTCAGCCACGCGATAACTCCTCAGAACGTCTGGTGGCCGCTGCAACGGCCCGTGGTAACAGTGCAGGCAAGCCGTCCGTTTCATCCATCAACACCTCGAGCGCGGCTTGTGTCGTGCCATTGGGGCTTGTCACGTTGACGCGCAATTGCGCTGGATCGTCGTCCGATTGCATGGCCAGAGCGCCTGCCCCGGCGACAGTGGCCTTGGCCAGTTGCAGTGCAAGCTCGGGTGACAGCCCCTGCGCTACGCCGCCTGCCGCCAGCGTTTCAATCAGGTGAAACACATAAGCCGGGCCAGACCCGCTGACGCCCGTCACCGCATCCATCTGCGATTCTTCATCCAACCGCACCACGTCGCCGACCGCAGACAACAGATCGGCCGCCTCATCCAAGGCGCCCTGCCCTGCCGCATTGGCGCAGATCGCCGTGATGCCGCGTCCGATGGCGGCAGGGGTGTTGGGCATGGCGCGCACGATTGGCGTGCTCGCCCCGAATGCCGACTCGAAAGACGCCAGAGAGGTGCCCGCCGCAACGGACACAAACACTGTTTCCCCTCCGCCCAGCGCAGAAATGGCTGGCAGCGCATCCCCCATCATCTGCGGTTTGACGGCCACCAGAACCACAGCCGGTGCGTCCGGAAGGTCCGCGTTGATATGCACGCCTGTCCCGCGCAACCACAGCGACGGGACAGGCTCGATCACCCAGACCCTGTCGGCAGGTAAACCACGATCCAGCCATCCGGCCAGCATCGCCGATCCCATCTTGCCACAGCCCAGAAGCACAAGGCCCTGGGCTGCGATCCGCGTCTTTCTCATGGATTAGTCCCCCAAAGTCGTCTCAGGGGGAGAGGTTACGCGCGGCCATAGGCCTCTGCAATGGCGACCTGAATGGCATCCTTGGGCGTACGGTCCCCCCAGATCAGCAATTGCAGGGCGGGATAGTACCGCTCGGCACTCATCACGGCTGCCCCGATCATGGTGTCGATCTGATCGGCCGAGGCCACCTGCCCGCCGCTGAGAACCAGCCCATAGCGGTAGACCATCAGTTTTTGCTCTTCCCAATAGGTGAAGGACCCGGCCCAGCACTGATCGTTGATCAGGTTGAGAAGTTCGTACAGTTCGGCACGTTTTTCTTCCGTCGGCTCCATCTCGAACGTGCACACCATGCGCAGTGTTTCGTCATAGCCCGACCATGCCAGAGTGAGGGAATAGGTCCGCCACTGGCCTTCAACGGCCATCGCGATCTGGTCATCTGCAATGCGGTCGAAATCCCACTCGTGATGCTCGGCGATGTGCTCGACGATATCGATTGGGTGAATGTCGTCGTCCAGGAACTGCTCGGAAAGGGCCATGGTGCCACCTCTTATTCGCTAGTAGCGATGGGGGCTGGCAGCGCCCCAAGCGCTAGATGCCTGCTCTAGAAACCGGGGCTATTCCCCGTGCCTCTACAATATATGGTGAACGGGCCTATAGCGTCTGGCAACCCTTTATTTGGGGATAACCGCAATAAGTTGGGGAGAACAGGCAACGCGGCGCAATATGGCGGCAATAGATTGGACGGATCAGACCAGATCAGTGTCGGCACCCCTGCCCATATGAACGTGTTTGGCAATCCAGCAGCACAGTGTGCGACAGGAAGACGTAAGGCCGCTCAGGCGGGGCGGTTTGTGATCATTGAAACATCAGGCCACGCCGGGCTGACATAAGTGTCCGGCTTTCTGTCCAGCGCCTGCTGTCGTGCGCCACACCCCGATGTGACGCCGGTGACAGGCGGGGCAGGATGCCCCTGCGCTCACACCGGTTGGCGCAGGGACCAGACGCCGACTGTTTGGGCGCAGGCAAACCCACGCCGCGCGCGTCCTGACCTGCGCTCAGATGCGGTCGAACAGCAAGATTTCGATGGGTGAGCTGTCGTCGGTAAAGGACATGTTGGCCTTGTTTTTGATCCGCTGAGCACTGGCGTCAATGATCAGGTCATTGCCCTGAAGCGTCAGCAAGCCCGTTTTGGTCTTGACGACAATGTCTTTGCCGCCGCCCCCCACCGCAAAGATGGAGCCGCCCCGGGCATACAGAAACAGGCTGACCCGGTCCTTGTTCACCGAAACGTCGTCCGCCAGACCGATCACAGCGCCGTCCGAAGACAGCAGACGCAAGCCCTTTGTGACTTCGATGGACGCCGCTTCGGACGCGCTCAACTCGGCCTGCGTGGGCAAAGTGGTTACGGACAGAGCAAATACAGCCAGGCAGGTGCGCAAAAAGGGCATCAGGTCTTCTCCAGATCGGCATACAAGACGTGTACGTCAGCTGTACGGAATTGGATTTAAACCGCGTCCGTTTCGTCGCCCGGCGCGCCCTGCGTGGCACAACCGGGGTCAGTGTCCGCCAATGTCATCAAAGACCGAAACAGCATACTGACGTCGCACAGGTGGGCACAATCAACGAACTGACACGCGTGAACGCGCCAGTTTCAGACGCTTGCGCCGAAAAAACCAACTTGGTGACGCCGCTCCGCCCTGCCTTCGTAATTTTGCCACATGGCGCAAAACTGAGGTCGGGGTGGAACAGGTTTCTCCCTCACGGGCGCAATCACCGCCACCGGCAGATTTAGGCGCAAAATCGCATTGCGCGAATCTCAACTTTGTCGGGAATCGGGTTGTTTGCTACCCTTTGGGCCTCAAACCCCGCGCGCCAAAACCATTTTCTGAAAGCGCCCGGAAAAAGTCATTGCTTCATTTATTCGCCCGCTCATTTCACGCGGGCCCAAGCCTTAAGGACCCCAGATCATGGACATCGAACAGCAATTACGCACCTTCGTCACACAAGCCTTCCTTGCGCAAAGCTACCGGCGGTTTGATGCACACCGCATCGGCGTCGGCCTCAAACGGGTTGGCGGACGCTTCACTGACACGCTGTCGGTCGTCTTTGTTGTTCAAGCCAAGCAGCCGCGCGCCAGAATTGACAAGCGCCGCATGATACCCGAGACGCTGCGCCTGATCGATCCGGCAACCGGAGAGGAGATTGAGGCCCAAACAGATGTCATCGCGCTGCCGCCGGCAGAGCTTCAGATGTTTGTTCCTGGGGCCTTTCATCGCCCCGCGCCAGGAGGGTCCCGCATATTCCTGCAAGCCGAACCCAGCATGGCTGGCACGTTGGGTGGCTGGGTCTGGGACAAGACTGATGACAGCATCGTCTTCCTCACCAACCGGCACGTGATCGGCAGCAATATCGGCGGCACAGTCAATCAGGGCTCAAGCGGTACGGCAAACGGTCAAAGCCTGCGTCTGGGCGAGGTCAAGCGCGCCGCGCCCCTGGTGCCATTGGTCGGACCTCAACCCAATCCGCCGTCCCAATGCAGTTTTGCCGATGCCAGCATCGGCGCGGTTGATAGCACCGGAGATATCGGGCTTGTCACACCCGAGATCGGTCTTGGTGTCTTTGCCACGGCAGGGTTTGGACCCATGCAACTGGTTGAAATGTACGGTTCGATGACGAATTACCAACAGGGTCGGATCACGATGTATCCGACACAAGGCATTTACCCGATCGATGGGCAGGATGCCGGCATGTGCGAATTGTTCCAGTTCGAACCGCTCGAAGCGGACGGAGAAGTTTCGCGACAAGGCGACTCCGGCAAACTCATCTTCAACGTCAACGACGATGACGACCCCAACCCGTGCGTGGGTCTGCACTTTGCCGGCGGTGGTTCCTCTCAGGGCAACGACAATTATGGGCTGGCCTGCACGATCCATAACGTTTTTGAGGCACTCGACCTCGATACGCTGTGCGCCGGTGGTTTCGCGGGGTTCCTCGATGCGCTCTTCGGGGATGCAGTGGGCGGGCCGGGTGCGAGCCGGGCCGTGTCGTTGGCAAAACCTGCATTCAGCGGCAAAGGGTTCTTCAAAGGCATATCGCGTGAGGTTGAAGCGCGCCTCAACACAACCGAACGTGGCCGTATTGTCGCCGGGGCTGTGCGCAAAATGCGAGGGGACCTGATGCAGTTTGCCCTGTCTTCAGGCGACGTACAGCGCATGGCCGCCGCAGCAATCGGCCCCATCGTCGAGGGGTCCATGACCGTCGATCAGCTGTTTGAAAGGAAACTGAAAGTGCGAGATGCCGAGCAGTTGGACAAACTCTTTGATCTGCTGGAGCGACGTGGCAACGATCGTATAAAGAGCGCGACAGGCGAGTTGCGGTCAGTCTTTGGGCAGGCCGCAGGGAAACGGATTGCTGACGTGGTCTGAATCGGACCGTTATCCAAGGGTGACGCAATCTGCGCATGCCATTGAAGGATTTGGAGGCGCCTGCCCACCATCTGGACGCCTCTGAGTCGCGGGCGGCAGCCTATTTCTTGGCCGCTTCCAACGCATCCAGACGTGCCTTCAACGCCTCGTTCTCTTCGCGCGCCTTCTGCGCCATCGCGCGTACCGCGTCGAATTCCTCGCGGGTGACGAAATCGCGGTCCGCCAGCCAGCGGTCCATCATGGATTTCATGGCCGTCTCGGCCTCGTCCCGCGCACCCTGGGCCACGCCCATCGCGTTGGTCATCAATTGCGAGATGTCGTCGAAAATCTTGCCGCGTGCCTGCATCTGTCGTCTCCCGTTCAACTGTGCCCTCTATATGGGGGCCACGCAGCCACGGGGCAAGCTTGACCTTGCCCGCAGCCAGAGGCATTCAGACGCAGATGAACGCGCTTCTCCCCTTTCCCAACATCTCGCCCGAGATCTTTTCCATATCCCTTTTTGGGATGGAACTGGCGCTGCGCTGGTATGCGCTGGCCTATATCGTCGGGATCGTCATTGGCTGGCGGTTGGTGGTGATGACGGTCAAGGCGCCGCGGCTTTGGCCCGGGCAACAGCCCGTCATGACCCCGGCGCAAATCGAAGACATGCTGACATGGATCATTCTGGGCGTCCTTTTGGGCGGGCGCATCGGCTATGTGCTTTTTTATCAACCCGGCGCATATCTCGACAATCCGCTCGCGGTCTTCGCCATCTGGGAAGGCGGTATGGCCTTCCACGGCGGCCTTCTAGGCGTGGTGCTTGCGGCATTCTTTTACACCCGGCGCCACAAGATAC
>JBCBDZ010000038.1:0-22304 GCA_038529225.1 Pseudomonadota bacterium
AAGACAACGGTTCTGGAAAACTAAGCGCGCAGGTAGCAGCGTTTGAATGAAAAACCGCGCTTTTTCAGCGCGGTTTTTTTTGACCTGCCGCGCCGATCCGCGACACCAAAACCGCTTTACACCCGCGCCAGCGCCAACACTGCGTTCATGCCCCCAAACGCAAAGGCATTGGACAATACCACATCGACCTTGGCCTCGCGCGCGTCGTTCGGCACAACGTCCAGCGCGCATTCGGGGTCAGGTTCTTCGTAACCGATCGTCGGGGCGATAACGCCGTCGCGCAACGCCATGATGCAGGCCAGCAGCTCGACCGCTCCCGTCCCGCCGATCAGATGCCCGTGCATGGATTTCGTGGACGAGATCATCAGCTTGTCCGCATGCGGGCCGAACACGTCCGCCACTGCCGCGCATTCGGTCTTGTCATTGGCCGCAGTTCCGGTGCCGTGGGCATTGATGTAACCGACCTGATCCCGGTTCACTTTTGCATCCGCCAAAGCCCCCGCCATGGCCCGCGCCGCGCCATTCTTGGACGGCATGACAATGTCGCTGGCATCCGAGGACATGGCAAAGCCAATCACTTCGCACAGGATGTCTGCGCCGCGTCTGCGCGCATGTTCGTATTCTTCAAAAACGAAAATACCGGCACCTTCGCCCTGCACCATTCCGTTACGGTTGGCGGAAAACGGACGGCACACGTCCTTGGACATCACGCGCAAACCTTCCCACGCCTTGACACCGCCAAAGCACAGCATGCTTTCCGACCCGCCCGTGATCATCGCCGGGGCCATGCCGGTGCGTACCATTTGAAAGGCCTGGGCCATGGCATGATTGGATGACGCACAGGCCGTCGATACGGTAAAGGATGGGCCCTTGAGATTGTGTTCCATGCTCACATGGCTGGCAGCTGCATTGTTCATCAGCTTTGGCACGACAAAGGGATGCACACGGTTCTTGCCCTCTTCGTAGACCGAGCGATAGTTCGCATCCCACGTGCTGACACCCCCCCCGGCCGTGCCAAGGACAACGCCCGACTTGGCGGCCTCATCACCCGAAAACGTCAACCCGGATTGCTCGATCGCTTCCTTGGCGGCCGCGAGTGTGAACTGGGTGAACCGATCGTAAAGGCTCATCTGCTGACGATTGTAGCGCCCTTCGGCCTCGAACCCGCGCACCTGCCCGCCGATCTGGATGGACAGGCGTTCCACGTCTTTGAACTCCAGCGCACCGATCCCGCAGCGCCCTTCCCGCATCGCTTCGAGCGTGTCCGCGACATCGTGACCCAACGCGTTCACGCTGCCCGCCCCCGTGATCACGACACGGTACATCAGCCCTTTTGATCCGCGATCAGTTTTTCAATGCCGTCGATGATCGATTGCACGTTGGTGATGTCGAAATCGGACTCGGACGGGTCATTGGCGTTGAATGGCACGGAAATGTCGAACTCTTCCTCGATGGCAAAAATGCTCTCTACAAGGCCAAGAGAATCGATGCCGAGGTCTTCGAGCGTGCTGTCCATGGCCACGTCGTCCGGCTCAAGGACAGCCTGTTCAGCGATGATTTCGATAACCTTGTCCTGAACGCTCATGGCCTGCCCCCTATTCGCACTACGCCGTTGATTTAGTCACTGGGGCCCGTCTTGAAAACCGCTTTCTTGAGGGCGGCAATGTCGGCCACGTAGCGCGGCAGGCGGCGCAGCGCCTTGTAGCTGTTGATCTGGGTTTTCATCTCGGTCGCCGGATAGCCCAGCATGACCCTGCCTGCCGGAACCGATGACAGGATTGTGCTGGCCCCCCCCACTACGACGCGGTCACCGATGATGAGGTTGTCCGCAACGCCTGACTGACCGCCCAGCACGACGAAATTTCCGATCACCGACGAACCGGCCACGCCCGCCTGTGCACAGACCAGAACATCCTGACCAAGGGTTGCGTTGTGTCCGATCTGCACAAGGCTGTCGATCTTGGTCCGGTCGCCAATGCGGGTGGCGCGGATCGTGCCGTTGTCGATGGTCGAATTCGCCCCCACTTCAACATCGTCGCCGATCACCACACCACCAAGGCTGGCAATGCGCGCCCAACTCTGGCCTTCGGTGTCCCCTTGCTCCCCGAGGCTTTCACGTGCAGCCTCGACACCGCTTTTTTCCGGCGTAACAAAGGAAAATCCATCCCCACCGATGCGCACGCCGGGATGCGCAACAAAGCGCGCACCAATCTCTACACGCGCCCCAATGCTGACATGTTCGCGCAGGTAAGCGCCCTTGGCGATGGATGCTTGCCAGCCGACAAAGCAAAGCGGCCCAATCACGGATCCGGCCCCGATCGTCACCTCCGGCCCGATCACGGTCCCCGCACCAATGGAGACATCCGCACCGATCCGGGCGGTGGGGTCAATGATGGCGCCGGGATGAATGCCTGTACCAAGACCCTGCCCGGGGTCCATCATCGTGGTGAGGTGGGACATCGCATAGCGCGGACGGTCCGGCAGGATTGCCGCTTTCAGGCCCAGGTCTTGCCAGTCGGCATCTGCCCAAAGAAACGCAGCCTGCGCCGATCCGTCTTGCAGAGCGTCGGCATATTTGGCCGTGCTGGCCATCGCCAGATCGTCCGGACCGGCGGATGCCGGTTCCGCCAGCGCGGAAATCACCAAAGACGTATCACCGGCAGCCTGCGCACCAATGGCGTCGGCAATTTCTGCAACGGTATAGCGCATCAAGGTCCCCCGGCCGCAAAAGCTGTCGGGGGCAGGCTTATCCCTGAACTGCGCGCAGGGCCACCCCTGCCTTGGACAGAGCACGCCAGATTTGCGCATCCCGGCCATAGACGTCGCGGCGATACTGCGTGTGTCCCTTGGGCGTCGTGAATGCAGTGCGGTAAATGATGTGCACAGGCACCGGGTTTTTCAGGTCAACACGAGTCTCACGCCCCGTGGCGAGGACGGACTGAAAATACGACTCCGGGTTCGATTCCTGTTTGGCCAGAAGCGCGTAGGCAAAGTCAAACGGATCGGCCAGGCGCACGCATCCGTGGCTATAGGCCCGCGACTCACGGGCGAACAGGTTCTTGGCGGGCGTGTCGTGCAGGTAGATGTTGTAAGGGTTGGGGAACATGAACTTGACCAGACCCAATGCGTTGCCTTTGCTGGGCGGCTGACGCATCGCATATGGAAAGGTGCGTGCGGTGTACTGGGAAAAGTCCGCAGCACTCCTGTTCACCTTGCGCCCACGGCTGTCCGTGATCTCGATGTGGCGCACGGCATTTGGATCACGCTGCAGCGCCGGCAGGTACTCACCCACAACGATCGAGCGCGGCACATACCAGCTTGGATTTATGACCATGAATTCCATCACGTCGGAAAATTCAACGGTCGGCCGGTCCTCTCTGTTGGCGCCCACAACCGAGCGGGTCGAAAAGGTCACCTTGCCATTATCCACGATCTTGGCGGTGAAGTCGGGGATGTTGACCAGCACATGGCGTTTGCCGCGTTCCTGATTGACCCAGCGCTCACGCTCCATGGCGACGATGATCGATTGCAGGCGGTCCTGCACACTGGTGTTCAACTCTTTCATCGTGCCGTCACCAACGACGCCATCTGCCGCCAGCCCATGGGCCAGTTGGAACTGCTGGACTGCCGCCTGCACGGTCGCGTCATAGGTTTGCGTGTTGGTCCGCTTGAGGAACCCCATGGCGATCAGGCGATTGCGCATCGCCACAACGGCCGGGCCGGACTGTCCGGGTTTCAGCGACCGGGCCGGGACTTCGGCACCCCAACCGCCCTTGGCCAGCAAACGCTCCATGCGCAGCTTTTCCTTCATAAGAGCGTTGTACTCGGTCGTCTTTGGGGCCAGCGCCTTGAAGAACCCGTTGGGCGAGGATTTGGAGAAATTCACAAGGTAGGACGTGCGATCCCGGTAAGGCACTGCGCGCACGATGGCCCGGTTCACACGGGACGGGACCAGAACCCCGGTCTGAAGGTCGCGGGAATATTGCAGAAAGGTACGGCTCAACTCGACCTCGACAAGACCGCGATCGCGCTCTGTCTTTGCCGCCCTCATCTTGGCCTCCAGCCCGTCAGCGTCATATCGTGCCGTGGGCAACCCGTGGTCGCCCGCCTTTGAAAGCGCCGCAAACAGGGCTGTGCGGCGCTGACGTTCACGGCCCGACCGGCCGGTCCAGAGGCTCTCATATCCGTTGACCTTGTAAAACGCCGAAATGTCGGCATCTCTTGCCGCAGCTTCGGCCACCGCCTGTTTGAACGCAGTGACCTGCGCCGTGGCGCTGCCGGGCAATACCGACACCATGGCACCAAAGGCCAGCGCCAGTACAATCAGCCAATGACGGGAAATAGCAAAAAACATCGCGCACCTCGAAGAAAAACATTTTTCCAGTTGCGCAACAGTATTCCAAATCTGCCCGGACGGTGTCCATTCACATTGCTGTCGCTGCGTCATTCCGGCCACGCCTGATGCGTCCGTGCATCGGTCAGAGCCCGGTTCTGCAAAATGCGCCGAAATCACGCAAAATCCCGCCAAAACACCTTGCGAGCAAACTTTTGCCAGATTCAGAGCTTGGTAAACGAATCAAGCTATGTCATAAACACGGCACATCTGGGGATGAGATGACATAAAGCCCGTGTAACATCATGGGCGGCAGGCGTACGGGACGGCGCAGTAAAATGGCAAAAACTGACTCTACGGGCATATCCCGCCGGGCACTCCTTGGTGCATTTGCGGCGACAACCATCACAGCAGCACCCACTTTCTCAAAGGCCGCCGGTTTTCTGCGCGGCTCGGGCGATATCCGACGGTTGCGTATGTATTCGGGTCGCACGGGTGAGCGGATCGACATGATCTACTGGATCGAGGGCGACTACATCAAAGACGCCGTGAAGGAAGTGAACCACTTCATGCGGGACTGGCGCACCGGGCAATCCGTTTCGATGGATTTACGCAATATCGATATCATGGCTGCCGCCCACAATCTGCTTGATGTCAATGAACCCTACATGCTCCTTTCGGGCTATCGCAGTCCGCAGACCAACGCGATGTTGCGCTCACGCAGCCGCGGGGTCGCCAAAAATTCGCTGCATGTGAAAGGTCAGGCCGCCGACCTTCGCCTGTCCACACGCTCCGTCAGCCAGATGGCGCGCGCGGCTGCGGCCTGCCGCGGCGGTGGTGTCGGAAAATACTCCGGGTCGAACTTTGTTCACATGGACTGCGGTGAGGTGCGGACCTGGGGCGGTTGAACCGCCTCGCCTGCGCGTTTTAGCAATTGCGGTACGTCCGACCGCTGGCTATACGAGCGCCAGTGGACCCTTAGCTCAGCTGGATAGAGCGCTGCCCTCCGAAGGCAGAGGCCAGAGGTTCGAATCCTCTAGGGTCCGCCATGAAAATCCGCCACGACAAAGGGACTGAGCGGACATTTTTCCTAAAATCCGACGATCCGCTTGTGCCTTTTCACCTGTGCAGGGTCAAGGCGCCGTGGGGTTTTGTGATCTGGTAAGCGCCTTTGATCCGACTGGAAAAGGCACGACCCTGGGACCGAGCCAGTCAGTCCTTTGACAACTTCTTTTGCCCGTCCGACGGTCTGCAAAAACTGCAGGGGCGCAACAAACGCGATCTGAAACCGGAAAGCAACGTATCCAGCGCCTCCAAACCTTCCAGACATCACAGCATGTTTGTCGCAAGTAAGATGCGTGTGGTACCCTGTCTATCGCCGACCATCGCCAGAAATTTCCATTCCGTGAGGACTGTCATCATGCGAAAACCTATCTTGACCTTGGCCCTGTTCACCTGCCTTCCAACCATTGCTCTGACTGACCCGGCAAGCGAATGCGGCGGCGCCAGTCAGGTCGAAATAGGGGATTGTGTCGCCGACACTCTGGAACGGGTTGATGGCGTCATCGACACCTATCTCGGGTTCGCAATGGCCTCTGCCAAAGAGCTGGATGAGGTGACCGACCGGACAGAGGCTGTGCCCGCTCTGGACGCCGCCCAAACCGCCTGGGCAGCCTATCGCGACGCACATTGCGCCTATGTGGGTACAACATTCGGAGGCGGTTCCGGAACGGCAATCGGCATCAATGCGTGCCGGATCACGCTGGGTCGCGCCCGGGCAGAAACGCTGATGCGTTACGTGCAGTAAGGCGGACGCCGTCTGGGTCAACGCAACACGGCGCAGCGTCAGGCAAACAGATCGTGTGCCAATTCGAGCGCGTCCACAAGTACATCCACTTCGGCCTTCGTGTTGTACATCCCAAAGGATGCGCGGCACGTGGCATTCAGCCCCATATGTTCCATCAGGGGTCCGACGCAGTGTTGACCGGCGCGCACGGCGACCCCCTTCTTGTCCAGAATGGTAGAGATGTCGTGGGCGTGCCCTGCCCCGTCCAGCGTGAAGGAAAAGATCGCGCCCTTGTCCGGGGTTGTGCCTTGCATTTGCAGCCAGTTCAGGCCTGACAATCGCTCGACCGTGTAGTCGCGCAGGCTGTCTTCGTGCGCGGCAATCGCCTCCATCCCGTGACCCAGCATATAGTCGATGGCAACCCCAAGGCCGATCATCTGCACGATACCGGGCGTCCCCGCTTCGAACTTCATCGGGCCGTCATTGTAGACGATACCGTCCTTGGTGACTTCCTTGATCATGTCCCCACCCCCGATGAAGGGGCGCATTTCGGCCATCCGCTCCGCCTTGACGTAAATCGCACCGGACCCGGAGGGACCATACAGTTTGTGGCCCGTGATCGCATAGAAATCCGCGCCAAGGTCCTGCACGTCGACGGGCATGTGCACGGCCGCTTGTGAGCCGTCCACAAGAACCGGCACGCCCTTGGCATGGGCACCTGCACAGATCGTTTTGATATCGACCTTGGTCCCGAGCACGTTGGACATGTGCGTGAGTGCCACCAGCTTGGTTTTTGGGCCAATCACATTGATGACCGCATCAGGGTCCAGCGCACCCGTACTGTCTACGTCAACCCATTTCAGAACGATACCCATCCGCTCGCGCAGGAAGTGCCAGGGGACGATATTGGCGTGGTGTTCCATCACCGACAGCACGATTTCATCACCCGCCTGCATCCGTGGCATCGCCCATCCATAGGCCACCATGTTGATGCCTTCGGTGGTGCCGGAATTGAAAATGATCTCATCCTCGCTTGCAGCGTTCAGGAACCCTGCAATCTTGGCCCGCACGGATTCGTAGTTGTCCGTTGCAAGGTTCGACAGGAAATGCAGCCCGCGGTGCACATTGGCATATTCCTCGGAATAGGCTTTTGAAATCGCGTCTATGACCACTTGCGGCTTTTGCGCGGACGCCCCGTTGTCAAGGTAGACCAGCGGCTTGCCGTTCACCTGGCGCGACAGGATCGGAAAGTCTGCGCGCACGGCCTCAACATCATACATTGCTCAACCCTCCTGCGGAAAAGCCTGTCAGCGTCAACAGCATCATCATGCCAAGAAACAATGCCGTCGCGACGGCCACGAGCAGGCCAAAGGCGCGCAACAGCGAGTCAAAGCGCATGGCCGCGCTGATGAAATGCAGAAACAGCCAGAACGCCACGATCTGAAGAACAAGTGCCGCCAGACTGGCCAGAATGGGAGCAATGAACCCGACCCCCAGGATCCCAAGCTGGGCCACCGCGCGCAACGCCTGCAACCATATGATCAGCGCCATCATTTCGGTCATTTCACCCGTGCCGCCCATGGCGCGCCCGGCCCAGAACAGGGCCTGAGTCATGATGACCAGGGTTCCGACCACAATGACAAAGAACATGATCGGCCGTTCCAGCAGCGCAAGCAGCGGCAATGCCGCGCGCGCCGCAGCGTCAATGCCTTCGGGGCTGAGCACAACAGGTGTCGACGCCAGAAGCGCGTTCACTGCCGCCACCGCAAAGAGCGCCATGTAAAGCGTGCCGCGATCAAGGTTCCACCCCATGATCTGCCCCGCCGTTTCGCGGGGCGCGCGCAGCGTGTCCACTGCCAGTTGAGGCCAGAAATTCATGTGATGGGCCTTTCGATGCGGCGGGCGGCAAGCATGCCTGCAACCCAGAACCACAAAAACACGGCACACCACAAGAGGGCGACGGCCTGCAAGGCGGGCCCCGGCCCGACCAGTCCCGCCGTCAGCCCCAGCAGCAACACCACCGGGGTCGACGCCAGCAGCGCCCAGAACAGGGCGACCCGGATTTCATACCCGGACGGCGCGCGTGGCATGACCCGGCTGACCAGCCACACCAGCCCTGCCAGCCCGTACATCAACAGCGGAAAGATGAAGATCCACAAGAATGCCGACCAGTAGAGCCTCGCTTGAAACGGCACGCTCTCGTCCAGATGCGCCTCGCGGGATTGATATGGGGCTTGGGCAATGAAAATCACAACGCATGCCGTGATCAGGAAGTACAGCACACGATCCTCGCGCGCCTGATCGGCGAGGATACGGGACACAACGCGGCCCGGTGCACGGTAGGTTGCAGTGATATTGCGCGTGATCGCCATCGTTTTTTACGACCTGTGCCGCTCCAACCAGCCTTCCAGCCGCTCAACCACGACATCACGCAGGGCCTCGTCCTCGATCTCTTCCACGGCTTCGGCCAGAAAGGCCAGGGTCAACAAATCGGTCGCGATACTTTTCGGCACACCGCGCGAGCGCAGGTAGAACAGGGCCTCATCATCAATCGCTCCGGACGTCGAACCATGCGAGCACACCACATCATCGGCATAGATTTCGAGTTCCGGCTTGGCCAGGAACTGCGCGTCGTCGTCCAGCAAAAGCGACTGGCTGATCTGGTACCCATCGGTTTTTTGCGCACCTTCCTTGACCAGAATCTTGCCCTGGAACACACCGACAGCACCGTTGCGCAGGACTTTCTTGAACACCTGACGGCTTTCGCACCGTTCCGCGTCATGGGTGATGAACACTGTGTCGTCGTGGTGAAAGTCACCGTCCCCGACGCAAGCGCCCGCCACATGCGCCACCGCATCGTCCCCGGTCAGCTCAATGACGCAATCATTGCGCGTCATCCGTCCGTTCACCGTGAGGGTAAAGGATTTGAATGTCGATTCCGTGCCAAGGCGCGCAAAAATGTGCGTCGCTGCAAGCCGTTCGTGATCCCGCCCCTGCGCGCGCACATGGTGAAAGAACGCACCGTCCGCGACATCGACTTCCATCACCTTGTTGAACCGCGCCGCAGCAGGCCCGTTTTCAAGGATGGTCAGGTCCGCGCCCTCGTCCAGCTTGATGACATGATGCAGGATCGCGTCCGACGTTTCCGCGCGGTGATTGTAGACAAGGCTGATCGGACGCGGCGCCTTGCCAGTCACGTGGATCAGCACGCCATCGCTGGCAAAGGCCGTGTTCAGCGCCGCCAATGGGCGCGCCACGGGCGTCTGGCCGGCAGCTTCCAGAACACCGTAGACGCCCTTGGCCCAGTGAATATCCACATCGGTGTCTGCCAGCCGTTCGATGGTGACATGTTCCATGGCCAGCGCATCAGACGCCTCGGCGTCAAACACGCCATCATCAAAGACGATGCGCAGTGCGTCCATGGTGCCAAAAATCGGAGCCTCGGAATGCTCGAATACGGCCGCTTGCGCGCCGACCTGGGTCAGCATGTCGGGCCGGGTGAACTTCCAGTATTCATCACGCCGCTGCGGCAATCCTGTGTGGCGCAAGCGTGCCAAGGCATCTGTGCGCGCGGCTTCGGTCCATCCGCCCGTGGGCAAGGACAGATCAGCAATCCGCGCCTCTGTCAGGTCCATTTCAGTCGCTGGGGCCGCCATTATGCCACCTCTGCCAGAATGTCTGCATAGCCGTTGTTTTCAACCTCAAGCGCCAGCTCGGGTCCGCCGGATTTCACGATGCGACCATCGGCCATGATGTGCACGACATCGGGTTTGATGTGATCAAGCAGGCGCTGGTAGTGCGTGATGACAAGGAAACCGCGCCCTGCATCACGCAGCGCATTCACACCTGTTGCCACCAGCTTCATCGCGTCCACATCAAGGCCCGAGTCCGTCTCATCCAAAATGCACATCTTCGGTTCCAGCATGGCCATCTGCAAGATTTCATTGCGCTTTTTCTCACCGCCGGAGAAGCCGACATTGACGGGGCGTTTCAGCATCTCCGCGTCGATCTGCAATTCCTTGGCGCGCGCACGCACGACCTTGAGGAACTCGGCAGCACTCATTTCGTCTTCGCCACGGGCCTTGCGCTGGGCGTTCACTGCCGTGCGCAGGAAGGTCATGTTGCCCACACCTGGAATTTCAACCGGGTATTGAAAGGCCAGAAACAGACCGGCCGCCGCGCGTTCCTCGGGTTCGAGATCAAGCAGGTCAACATCACCCAGCTCTGCCGTGCCGCCCGTCACCTCATAGCCGTCGCGCCCGGACAGCACGTAGGACAACGTGGATTTGCCCGACCCGTTCGGACCCATGATGGCGTGGACCTTGCCCGCCTCCACGGTCAGGTCCACACCCTTGAGGATCTGTTTGTCTTCTTCTTCCAGTTTCACGTGCAGGTCTTTGATCGTCAGCATGAACAGCTCCTTTGGCGCAGCACATTTGCTGCGTCCTGATAGTGTTGAAAGGGGGATGAAAGTGGTGTCAGACCGCCATGAACGGAATGGAGACCACCCATAAAAATATAGTGCCCGGCTCGGTCACGTTTTCGACCGCAACCACGTAGTCGCGGGAAAAGATCGCTGCAAACAGGCGCGGCCACAGCCAGACCAGGTTGTGCATACATGTCAGCATCAGAACAAAGCCCAGCCCCAGCGCCACATCGTATTTGCGTTCCTTGACGAACAGCGCCACGCGGATCACGAACAGAACCGCGATCCCGATAAGTGCTTCGAGCGTGATGGCCTGATATTCCAGCTGATCGCCCGCGTGCAGGAAGTGGGCAAGACGCCCCAGAAACATGGCGCCAGCCCCCAGAACCAGACACAACATCAGCATGGGTGGTGTCATCAGATCGTCGACAAGTGCTGCGCGCCGTTCGGCCCGTGCCTCTGCCTTGATGGCCTGAGCCCGTTCGGACAGATCGCCCCGTGTCGCAGCAATGGCGTCCAGACGGGACTGAAAATCCGATGGGAGCGGTGTGTGATCCATCACGAAACCTGACAAATGCGTTCAACACGTGACGAATTACTCTAAAAGTTCGCATAAATGTCGGCTTATTTGTGTCCAAGCTAGGGCAAACACCTGAAATTTCTTGGTAAATTTTCTCGGCTCGTGCCGATTTCGGGGCAGGTTCGGTGCGCATGTTCAAACCACCAGAACCGCAGTACCGGACACCGACACCATCAGCATGCTGTCGCCGACAACCTCGTAATCAAGATCAATGCCGACGACGGCGTTCGCACCCAGTGCAGCCGCGCGCTCTTCCAACTCGCGCATCGCCTCGTCTCGGGCATCTTTCAGCTTTGTCTCATACGCACCGGAGCGCCCGCCCACGATGTCGGTGACGGAGGCAAAGAAATCGCGCACGATGTTGGCGCCCATGATCGCCTCGCCCACAATGACGCCTTTGTAGTCGGTGATCTTGTGACCTTCGATCGAATTGGTTGTGGTGAGGATCATGGCGTGCTTCCGATAAAATAGTTCACGATGATCGCGATCACCCATGCCACGACCGCAGCCACCAGCGCCGTGAGCAGCAATGAGCCACCAAGCAGCCCGTCCGTTTTGCCCGACCGGCGGCGCATGCCAAGGCCGATCAGGATACCGATGAATGTGCCTGCGGGTATGCCAATGGATTGAAGGGCGAGTGTCGCAATCATGCGTCGTCCTCCCCGTCTTCTTCAAACCCGTAATAATGCGCGATGGCCTTTTGTACGCTCACGGCGACACCGGCGCTCATGGCCAGCAAAAAGACCCACACCCAGAACGAGGTGATGGCCGCAGGGTGCACCACAGTTGCGGTGATGAAACCGACAATGAACACGATCACGAACACAAGCCCGCCCTCGCGCGTGCCATCGGCATCAGACACCACGGGCCGCTTGATCTTGCGCCGGTCGTTGGGATCGTTGTCTGGAAACAGGGCGTGGGTCACTTTTTGCGCGCCTCGATGTCTGCAAGGGCTTGGCGGACGCCTTCTTCGGTGCGGGCAAAACCGCTGTCGTATTCGTCAGTTTGTTCAGGTCGGAAAAGGAAAAGCGCCACTGCACCCGCGCCAAAGGCCATGGCTCCACCTATGGCAAAGGGAAACGCAAAGTGGGCGCCGACAATGAAGCTCACCAAGTAGCCCAGGAATGCGCCCACCACCACGGCCAGCATCATGACGCCTGCCACGCCGGATTGGGTACGTTGAGGCTTGTGCGCCAAAGACGCTTTCGGATGCGGATGCACCTGCCCCACATCACCGTGATCGAAGTTTGAGGACATTACCCCACGGACCCCTCAAGCGAAATCGCCACAAGCTGTTGGGCTTCCATGGCAAATTCCATCGGCAAGGCCTGCAACACATCCTTGCAGAACCCGTTCACGACCAGCGCAACGGCCTCTTCCTCATCCATGCCGCGCGAGCGGCAGTAGAACATCTGATCGTCATCGACCTTGGAGGTGGTCGCCTCGTGTTCGACGCGGGACGAGTTGTTCTTGACCTCGATATACGGCACCGTGTGGGCCCCGCATTTATCGCCGATCAACAGGCTGTCGCACTGAGTGTAGTTGCGCGAATTCTTTGCCTTTGGATGCATCGAGACAAGACCGCGATAGGTGTTCTGCGCCTTGCCCGCGCTGATGCCCTTCGAGACGATCCGCGATTTGGTGTTCTTGCCCAGATGCACCATCTTGGTGCCGGTATCGGCCTGCTGCAAATTGTTGGCGATCGCAATCGAGTAGAACTCGCCTTGGGTGTCGTCACCGCGCAGGATGCAGGACGGGTACTTCCACGTCACGGCAGAGCCTGTCTCGACCTGCGTCCACATCACCTTGGCCCGGTCGCCCCGACAATCGGCGCGTTTGGTCACAAAGTTGTAGATGCCACCCTTGCCGTTCTCATCCCCGGGATACCAGTTCTGGACGGTCGAGTATTTCACCTCTGCATCTTCTTCGATGATGATCTCGACCACAGCGGCGTGCAGTTGCGCAATGTCGCGTTGCGGTGCGGTGCACCCTTCAAGATAGCTGACATAGCTGCCTTTGTCCGCGATGATGAGCGTGCGTTCAAACTGGCCTGTGTTTTCGGCGTTGATACGGAAATAGGTCGACAGTTCCATCGGGCAGCGCACACCGGGCGGCACATAGACAAAGGACCCATCCGAAAATACGGCACTGTTCAAGGTCGCGTAATAGTTGTCGGATACCGGCACGACCGAACCGAGGTATTTCTTGACCAGGTCCGGGTGGTCCTTGATCGCCTCGGAAATAGAACAGAAGATGACGCCGGCCTTTTTCAACTCCTCCTGAAACGTCGTACCCACGGATACGGAGTCAAACACGGCGTCTACCGCGACTTTGCGCGGTGCGTCTGTCAATTCCTCAGCACCTTCCACACCTGCGAGGATCATCTGCTCCTTCAACGGAATGCCGAGTTTTGCGTATGTTTCCAAAAGCTTGGGATCGACCTCGTCCAGCGACTTGGGCTTCACTTCCATCGATTTGGGCCGGGCGTAGTAATACTGATCCTGAAAGTCGATCTCCGGATAGTCGACCATGGCCCATTTGGGTTCTTCCTTTTGGAGCCAGCGCTCATAGGCTGCCAGACGCCATTCCAGCATCCACTCCGGCTCGTCGTTTTTCTCGGAAATCAACTTGACGATATCGGGGGACAGGCCCTTGGGCGCGTACTCCATCTCGATGTCTGTGGCCCAGCCATATTTGTAAGTGCCGCCCACTTCGCGGACTGCATCAACCGTCTCCTGATCGACGCCATCCTTGACGACCACATCTTCTGCAACATTGACCATATCCGACATTTCCTTTCGCAAACGACCCCTCAGGCCGCCCGTGCCTCGTGTTTCTTCAACTTTTGCGCCCATGCCTCGGCAAAACGCATCACGTCGTCTTCTGTTGTTTCAAGTCCAAGGGACACGCGCACCGCATCACCCGCCACATCACCCAGACCCATCGCCCTCAGCACCCGGCTGGCTTTCACCTTGCCACTGGAGCAGGCCGACCCCGCCGATATCGCAAAACCGGCAAGGTCCATCTGCATCACCTGTGTCTCACCTTTCCAACCGGGCGTGGCAAAACAGGAGGTGTTCGGCAAACGACGCGCGTCTTTCCCGATAAAAATAGTCGTATTAGACGCGGCCTCAAGGGCACTTTCTAGAATATTTCTAAGTTTCTCGACGCGGGCCCATTTTCCGGCATCGACATCGGCCTGCGCGGCCTCGGCCGCAGCCCCGAAACCGGCAATTCCGATGACATTTTCTGTGCCCGAGCGTCGGCCCATCTCCTGCCCCCCGCCGCGCAGCATCGGTTCGGGGTCGTCAGCGGTGAAATTGATCAGTGCGCCAACGCCCTTGGGTCCGCCCAGCTTGTGAGCAGACAGGATCATATAGGCCGGGCGCGCGTCCCCCTCATAAGTCACGGCCACCTTCCCTGCCAGCTGTGTGATGTCACACACGACGGCGTACGGAACGGTGCCTGCCCGAAAAGCGTTAACGTTGTTGTTCGCGGCCACACACCCGTTCGGCAACATGACCCCGGTTTCGCTGTTGGCCGCGGACATAGCCACCAATGCAGCAGGGTCACGCTCCGTGCTGTACGCGTCGCCCACGCGTTGCATGATCCAGTGCGTAAATTGCGATGCGGCTGAACCATCCAAACCACCTTTTGCATCAAAAAGCGCTGGCAGGTCCGCCTCGCTCCAATCCAGCAAACAGTCATGCTCTGTCGGCAATGCCGCAAAGCGCCCACCATGCCGCCCCTTCTGCGCCACAGCGAGGGCCGCCGCCTCGGTCGCCGATCCCGTAAACACCACCTGCGTGGGCAAACACCCGACCAAAGCCGCCACTTGCACCCGCGCGCGCTCCACCATCATCTTGGCCGCGCGCCCCTCGGCATGCACAGACGACGGATTGCCCACGACATGCATCGCCGCGCTCATCGCAGCGCGCGCCTCGGCCCTCAAAGGGGTCGTTGCGTTATGATCCAGATACACCCGCGTCATTCTTTGGGTTCCAAATACCTCGGGGGGTTTGGGGGGCTGGCCCCCCATCCGGCTCTAATTCTCATCGACAACGGCCATCAGGTTGGGCACCGCCGGACACGGCGCCAACTCGTTCTCGATCACGTCCGACAGACGGGTCTGGTGCAAAAACACATAGACATGCGCCGACAACCCTTCCCACAGCCGATTGGTAAGTGACTGCGCCTTGGACCCCGATGCCGCGCCAGAGGCCCCAGCCCCCTTGTGCATCGCATCCACCTTTTCATCGACCGCCGCCAGAATATCGGCCACGCGGATGTCGGACGCGGAACGGGTCAGACGGTATCCACCGCCCGGGCCGCGGACGGATGCCACCAGATCGGCGCGGCGCAATTTGACAAACAGCTGCTCAAGATAAGGCAGCGAAATATCCTGACGGGCAGAGATATCACCCAGGCTGACCAGCTGATCGCTGGGTTGCATCGCAATGTCACTCAGCGCCACCATCGCATAGCGCCCTTTGGTCGACAGTTTCATAAGACAATCGCCCCCAATTGACGTCTCGGCCCGAAGGCCATACATGCTTCTCCACCGCAGGACCGAGATCCCGCCCATGAACTTAGAACCGTTCTAAGGTGCCCGATTAAATTCGTCAAGAATTCGGATCACCAAAAGACGCACGAGGACAGACACAGATATGCCCGAGGTCATTTTTCCCGGACCCGAAGGCCGCCTCGAAGGCCGCTATCACCCCCAAAAAGAACGTGACGCACCCATCGCCATTGTGCTGCATCCGCATCCGCAGTTCGGCGGTACGATGAACCACAAGGTCGTGCACGCGCTGCACTATGCGTTCTTCAACATGGGGTTTACCGTGTTGCGCTTCAATTTCCGGGGCGTCGGGCGCAGCCAGGGGGAATATGATCAGGGGATCGGCGAGTTGTCGGACGCCGCGTCCGCGCTCGACTACCTGCAATCCATGAACAACAATTCCAAGCATTGCTGGGTCGCGGGCTTCAGCTTTGGGGCGTGGATCGGGATGCAGTTGTTGATGCGTCGCCCCGAAATCACCGGGTTCATCAGCGTCTCGCCGCCCGCCAACATGTATGACTTTTCCTTCCTTGCCCCCTGCCCGTCTTCCGGGCTGATCATCAATGGCACAGCCGACCGTGTGGCCCCTCCGGCGGATACAGTCGGACTGGTCAACAAGTTGCATGAGCAAAAAGGGATCACCATCACCCACACCGAAGTCGAGGGAGCCGGTCACTTCTTTGAGCAACCGCACATGGACACGCTGATTGGTCACACCACCGACTATGTGAAGCGCCGTCTGACGGAGACCAGTCGCTAATGGCCGATCCGGTTGTCATCGAAATGGCCAACAAGCTGGCCGAGGAGTGTCTCGCCGTCCAGAACGAGGTTGGCGATGACCGGCTGTTCATGGCGGTCGGTGATGTCCTTGGCGCGTCCTCTCAAACCCTGGAAGAGGCGTTTTTGACTGCGGTGCGCACGCGCATGGCAAACGAAGCAGGCCGCAAGTTCCTTGCGCAAAAGCTGAAGGCCCATGAGGCCGCCAAGGCCAGCGAGTAACGCGCCGAAACACGCGCGGCGACCAGTTCCGTCAATCCATCGACGCATTGCACCTTGCATACGTGTTGCATGTGATGCGGCTGGCAATTCTGAGCAATGCAGCCGTTGCATGGGGCAGACTCTGACCATCATCGCTTTGCCAGAGCACGATCTGTTGCCGCGTTTTACATCAAAGCAGATATTGCCGCCTCTCCAAACCCCGGTATTCCGTCGCATACAGCTTTTCAAAAGCCTGCGGACCCGCTAGTCGAAGGACAAAACATCAGCCCCAAAAGGACAGTCCGATGACCAAGATCAAAGTCGAAAACCCCATCGTCGAAATGGACGGGGACGAGATGACCCGGATCATGTGGGACTTTATCAAGCAAAAACTGATCCTTCCCTATCTGGACATCGACTTGCTTTACTATGACCTCGGCATGGAATCCCGTGACGACACTGATGATCAGATCACCATCGACGCCGCAGAAAAGACCAAAGAGGTGGGCGTGGCCGTCAAATGCGCCACCATCACCCCGGACGAGGCGCGGGTCGAGGAATTCGGCCTCAAGAAGATGTGGCGCAGTCCCAATGGCACGATCCGCAACATCCTTGGCGGGGTCGTGTTTCGCCAACCCATCATTTGCAAGAACGTGCCCCGCCTTGTGCCCGGTTGGACCAGGCCGATCGTGATTGGCCGCCACGCCTTTGGCGATCAGTACAAGGCCACCGATATGAAATTTCCCGGCCCCGGCAAGCTGACCATGAAATTCGTGGGCGAAGACGGTACCGTCGATGAGCGCGAGGTGTTTGATGCCCCTTCTGCGGGCGTGTTCATGGGCATGTACAACCTTGACGACTCGATCCGCGACTTTGCGCGCGCCTCGTTCAACTATGGGCTCAACCTTGGCTGGCCGGTATACCTGTCTACCAAGAATACCATTTTGAAACAGTATGATGGCCGTTTCCTCGAGCTGTTCCAGGAGGTGTTCGACACCGAATTCAAGGACGCCTTTGAGGCCGCAGGTATCGAATACCAGCACCGTCTGATCGACGACATGGTGGCCTGTGCCATGAAATGGAATGGCGGCTTTGTCTGGGCATGCAAGAACTATGACGGCGACGTACAGTCCGACACCGTGGCGCAAGGGTTCGGCTCGCTCGGCATGATGGCCAGCCAGTTGATGACGCCCGATGGCAAGATCGTGGAGGCCGAGGCCGCACACGGGACGGTCACCCGCCACTATCGCCAGCATCAGGCGGGCGAGCAGACCTCGACCAACTCCATCGCCTCGATCTATGCATGGACCGGCGGGCTGAAACACCGCGCCAAGCTGGACGACAACGCACCCCTGCTGAACTTTGCCGAAACACTGGAAAAGGTCATTGTCCAGACCGTTGAAGATGGTGACATGACCAAGGATCTCGCACTTCTGGTCGGACCGGATCAAGGCTGGCTGACAACGATGGGTTTCCTTGAAAAGATTGACGAAAACCTGAACAAGGCGCTGGTGGGCTGATCCCCGCGCGCTTGTGAACTGAGCAGGGTGCGGGCAACTGCGCCCGTTAACTGTGCAGGTCCAGAAATCCCGCCCGCCTGGGTCCGCATGTGCTGGTGGACAGCGCGCGGCGTGCCTAACAGCGGGGCATGATCAGCGTCGACGAAACCAAAATCTCCCACTCACGACTTGATGATGTCCAGGGGCTTGGGTTGGGCGTGTTCTTGTGCGCGCTGGGGATGCATGTGCTGACCCATGTGGGGTTGATCACCGGGCAGACAGCCGGCATCGCGGTCATTGTCAGCTACCTGTCAGGCTGGTCATTCGGTGTTGTGTTCTTTGTTGTGAACCTGCCGTTTTATGCACTGGCCTACCGCCGACTTGGATTGGAATTCACCATCAAATCACTGATTTCCGTCACACTTCTTTCGGTGATCACGGATGTCTTGCCGCTCGGCTTTACCATTCAAACGCTTCACCCCGGCTTGGGTGCGGTGATCTTCGGGGCTACGGTCGGGATCGGGCTGCTTGCGATGTTCCGACACAACGGATCACTGGGCGGCCTTGGCGTCGTCGCCCTGTTGATACAGGACCGCTACGGCTTCAAGGCCGGATATGTGCAGCTGATCTCGGATGCGGTCATCTTTGCGGTGGCCGCGTTCCTGTTTCCGCTCAGCGTGGTCGGATGGTCGCTGCTGGGGGCGGTGGTGCTGAATCTCGTGATAACATTCAATCACCGCCGCGACCGCTACATCGCAACTTAGCCGCGGTTGGACGTGCGCGCATGCATGTCCGCAATCATCCGGCTGGCCGTCTTCTCGAACATGCAGGGGATGATGGCATGGACCAAGGCAGCGCCACCCGCCAGAAACAAGCGCAAGGCAAAGCCTGACGCAAATATCGCATGTTCGGCATAGGTTTCGTTGACGTGGCGGGGATGGGTCAGAAAAATCCGTTCGATCATGGTGCGTGGCTCCGTGAGTGGTGAAGGGGCGCGAGTGAAGTTGCACCAATGTCGCCGTTATCCGCGTGGAACAGTTCCCAAATTTTGGCGATGATCGACCTTGCTGGTGGAATATTTCACGCCTAGAACCAGCTAATGGAGAATATTGACCAAACCGACGCGCGAATCCTGAAAGAATTGCAACAGGACGCGACTCAATCACTTGAAAGTCTGGGGGACGCGATTGGCCTGAGCCGCAATGCCTGCTGGCGGCGCATCAAGGCGCTTGAGGACACCGGGGTCATCACCGGGCGCGTCGCGCTTGTCGATCCGGAGGCGGCGGACCTTGGGCTCATGGTCTTCATGCAGGTGCGCACACACAGCCATGATCCCGACTGGCAGGCGGATTTCAGAAAGGCGACACGCACGATCCCCAACATTCTCAGCGTCTATCGCATGACCGGAGATCTGGACTATCTGATCCGCGCGCGGGTGCGGGATATGGCGGGGTATGATGCCCTTTATCAGCAGCTTATTCACCTTGTGCCGATCGCGGATGTTGCGGCAAGCTTTGTCATGGAAGAAATCAAGGACAGCACCGCCCTGCCCCTTTGAAAGGACGCGCTTATGCCGCTGCATTACATCTACCTCGTCATTGCGGTGGCGGCGGAAACCATCGGCACCACGGCGCTTCAGGCGAGCAGCCAGTTCACCAAGTTCTGGCCCTCGGTCCTTGTGGTCCTCTCTTACGCCGTTGCGTTCTATTTTCTGGGCGTCGTGCTCAAGTATATCCCGGTCGGCATCGCTTATGCGATCTGGTCGGGCGTGGGCATTGTGTTGATATCACTGATCGGTCTGGTGGTGTTCGGACAGACCCTTGATCTGGCGGCCGTGCTGGGGCTGGGCATGATCATCGGCGGGATCGTGATCATTCACGTCTTTTCGGGCAGCGCCACGCATTAAGGTCGCACCATACACACATAACAGACCTTTCTTTCTGCAACGCGGCACGATATGGCGCGCACAACAGCCCCCGAACAGGGGCTTTTCCGTTTGAAAGAGGCCCGAAATGGATCTGCGCAACATCGCCATCATCGCCCACGTTGACCACGGCAAGACAACGCTGGTGGACGAACTGCTGAAGCAATCCGGCACCTACCGCGAGAACCAGGCCACAACCGAACGGGCCATGGACAGCAACGATCTGGAACGCGAACGCGGGATCACCATTCTGGCCAAGGCGACCTCCGTGGAATGGCAAGGCAACCGCATCAACATCGTGGACACACCCGGACACGCCGACTTCGGGGGCGAGGTGGAACGCATCCTGTCCATGGTGGACGGCGTTGTGCTGCTGGTGGACGCCGCCGAGGGGCCAATGCCGCAGACGAAATTCGTCACGGCCAAGGCGCTTGCACTGGGGCTGCGCCCCATCGTGGTGCTGAACAAGGTGGACAAGCCAGACGCGGAACCTGACCGGGCACTGGACGAATGCTTTGATCTGTTTGCGAACCTGGGGGCGAATGACGACCAGCTCGACTTTCCGCATATGTATGCCTCTGGCCGGAATGGCTGGGCAGACATGGAACTGGACGGACCGCGCAAGGACCTTTCGGCGCTGTTTGACCTTGTGGTCCGCCACGTGCCCGCCCCGTCCCAGATCGAAGCGCGGGACGAACCGTTCCGCATGCTGGCCACGACGCTGGGCGCGGACCCGTTCATCGGCCGCATCCTCACGGGCCGTGTCGAATCCGGTACGTTGAAGGCAGGCGAGACGGTCAAAGCGATGGCACGCGATGGCACGTTGATCGAAAACTTCCGCTGTACCAAAATCCTCGCCTTCCGCGGTCTGGGTCAACAACCCATCGACATGGCAGAGGCGGGCGACATCGTGTCGCTGGCTGGCATGTCGAAAGCGACAGTGGCGGATTCGATTGTCGCCCCTTCGGTGTCCGAGGCCCTGCCCTCGCAGCCAATTGATCCGCCCACGATCACGGTGACCTTCGGCATCAACGATTCACCTCTGGCAGGCCGGGACGGCAAAAAGGTGCAGTCCCGCGTGATACGTGAACGGCTGATGAAAGAGGCGGAATCCAACGTCGCCATCAAGATTTCGGACACACCGGGCGGCGACGCCTTCGAAGTTGCGGGGCGCGGCGAGTTGCAAATGGGCGTTCTGATCGAAAACATGCGCCGTGAAGGGTTCGAATTGTCCATCTCGCGCCCTCAGGTGCTGTTCCAAGAGATTGACGGTGTGCGCCATGAACCCATCGAAGAGGCGACGATTGATGTCGATGACGAATACTCTGGCGCAGTGATCGAAAAACTGACCGGTGCCCGGCGCGGCAATCTGGTCGAAATGAAACCGGCAGGCGCGGGCAAGACCCGCATCATCGCCCATGTCCCGTCGCGCGGCCTGATTGGATATCACGGTGAATTCCTGACGGACACGCGCGGCACCGGCGTGTTGAACCGCGTGTTTCACGAATGGGCGCCGCACAAAGGCCCGATCCCGGGGCGGCGCGCCGGTGTTCTGATCTCAATGGAAAACGGTCAATCCGTCGCATTCGCCTTGTGGAACCTCGAAGAGCGCGGGCGCATGTTTATCGGCGCACAAGCGGACGTATACACCGGCATGATCATTGGCGAACACAGTCGCGAAAACGACCTTGAAGTGAACCCGCTGAAGGGCAAGAAGCTGACCAACGTCCGCGCCTCTGGCACCGACGAAGCCGTACGTCTGACCACGCCCATCACATTGTCGCTGGAAGAAGCGATTGCCTATATCGATGATGACGAATTGGTTGAGGTCACGCCCAACGCGATCAGGTTGCGCAAACGGTTTCTGGACCCGCATGAACGCAAGCGCATGGCGCGGGCAGGCTAGCGGTCAGGGGGCCAGCCCCCTCGCCCTGCGGGCTCACCCCCGAAGTTTATCCGGCAAGATGAAGTGCGGATTATTCCGACGTCTCCACGATGAGAAGCTCGCGCTCGGATGCGCCCCGCGCATGGGCGAGGGCCGCCTGATAAGCGGCTGAGTGGTAGCACTTTTCTGCTGTTTCCACGTCCGGGAATTTGGCGACCACATTGCGCGGGCGGTCCTTGCCTTCCAGTTGCACGTAACGCCCGCCGCGTGCGATGAACGTACCGCCATGTTCGGCAATGGCGACGGTCGCACCGGCGGCGTATTTCTTGTAG
>JBCBDZ010000039.1:0-21772 GCA_038529225.1 Pseudomonadota bacterium
GCCAGCAAATAGGTCAGGTCCGTGCGTTTGGCTCCGTCCAGCGCCGCCATCAGCCGACGCAGGTAGGGCAGGAACGTGCGTCGCGCGCGGTAATGCGCTGCAAAAGAGGCGTGGTCCAGCGCGCCCGTCGCTGCTTGGATCAGCAGGGGGGTCAAAATGCGCATCCGGACCAGATCGCTTTGCAGCGCATCGCCCATGCGCGGCATGCGCAAGGGCACGGCACCTGCCGTTGCAAACAGGGTGGCATGCATCGCGTCCAGTTGCTCAAGAGGATCATAGACCACAAAGGCCTGTGCGCAGGCATCCAGCATGTCCGGTGCATACCCGTAGCGTGTCGCGAAATCCGTACGCCGCATATCGATGAATCGCGTGTCCCACTCCGTCAGGCGCGGATCAAGTGTGGCCTGAGGCTGGATCGCAAAGACGCGCGCCCCGGGTGCTGCGACGGAAAAGGCCGCCGCTGCGTAACCGCAAGGGCCTGCGCCGTAAAACAGCACAGTTTCAAAGTCATCAAAAAAGCCGTCATCGACTAGCCGGTCAAACAGCCCGATCACACTCGCGTCGCGAAACCAAGTGTCCCCGTCTGCAGCGATGCACAGGCTTGACCAGTCTTGTTGCCGAACGAAGCTCCAGCCCAAAGGCTCGGCAGCAGACGTGAGTGCCTGCATCCCCTGAATGGACTCGAAACTGACGATCAGCGTGTCGCCACGCCGTACATGCGCAGCGAAATGTTTCTTTCCGAGCGGTTCAAAGAAACCGTGGTCTTCGCAAATCGCCTGCACGCGCGCGCGCCAGTCGTTTTGCGACAAATCCGCAAGGTCGGGATCGAAACTGGTGTCTGCGTCCTGCATCGCAATACCTCATCCTCCCGGCGTTCTGAGCCCGGGTTTGGTGCTTGCTACAGGCGCAATACGGCGAAAATAAGAAGACTTTGAGCGACTTTTTTGCAGAAAAACTGCGCTCAGGCTGTTTCGGACTGCGCTGTGTGCGCATAGCCCGCAAGGAAGCGCGCGGCCTGCGCCGAAAGCGGTTGTGCAGGGGGGGTCAGAAGCAACCGCCCGAACAGGGCGCGCGAGGGCTCTTGTTGCATCAGCGTTTCAAACCGCGCCTTGCGCCACAAAACGGCGCTGTCGTGAAGGCTGGCCACCGCCGGATCGGCGCGCAGTTGCGTCAGGATCGCATCCCGCGCGCTGTCGTAACGGCGGATCGATGTGTCTGTGTCCGTGTTGAAATTTCGTTCGACCCAGTAATCCGCGCCGAGCGTCGTATCCGCCCGGTTCACGCGGCCCCGGTCCACCTTGACCAGATAGCTTTCGATCGACCCCAGCGGGTAGTGGTTGAGTTGCACCAGACCATAATTGCTTTGCCCGAAATTCGAAAAAATGCGCTTGGTCTTGAACTGTGCGTCCAGCGTGCGCCCGTGTCCGTCATACCAGCGCGCGGAGTTCACGCGGCTTGCATCCGGCGCGCGGGGGCGGTGCACCCCGGGTTTTTTGTAGGTTCCGTCATTGGCATAAAGCGTTTTGAACATGGCGGCCCGCCACGGCCAATACAGGATGTCGGGTGCAGCCTTTTCAAACGTCTCGGTTACCGGTTTGTCGCTGTATCGCACCTGCCCGTTATTGCCAAAGAGCCGCCATGTGAGCGTGATCGCGGAGGCGTCGGGAAGGGCGTCGTGCAGGGCCGCAAAGGTGCCATCGCCAGTGTGGATGTTCACGAACTCGTCCACGTCCATCGTCAGGATCCAGTCTGCCGCGCGCACTACGTCCAGTCTGGCCGCGAGGTTCAGGGCCGTGAACTGTATCCCGGCGGCGTCGTAGGGGCCGTCGTTGCGCACATGCGTCAGCCAGCCGAGCCCGGCCAGATGATCCAGCATGGCATCTGTCCCGTCGTTGCAGTCATTGGAAAACACGACGAAATGATCCACGCCAACGGCCCTGTGGTGGGCCAGCCATTCCAGCAGAAACGCGCCCTCGTTGCGCAGTGTGGTAATGACGACATGGCTCACAAGGCTGTCCCTGGGATGTCAGGGCAGCGCATCATCACCGCGGGCATGGCAGAAATCGGATACATGTTTTGCCGCCTCTTGTGGGTCTGGGTGCGCAGGGACCCATCCCTCGTTTGCAAGGGTAAACATGGTCTGCACATGTGCTGGCAAACCATGCCAGTTCGGCCAGAATCCGTCAACGCGCGCGCGCGCCAAGGGCTTGACCTGCGCGCACTGTGATGCAGGTTGGTCGGGTGACAGAAGGACCCGACATGCCCATCCCCCAATCAATCGACGCCGTGCAGGCGATGCTGGACGCCCAAGGGTATGTCTGTGACCGTGCCCTGGGCACCGTGGTGTTTCTCAGCCTCAAACTGGGCCGCCCGCTGTTTCTCGAGGGCGAGGCCGGCGTGGGGAAAACCGAAATCGCCAAGGCCCTGAGTGCGGGGCTGGGTCGGCGTCTGATCCGCTTGCAGTGCTATGAGGGGCTTGATGCATCCTCGGCCGTGTACGAGTGGAACTTCCCGGCGCAAATGGTCGCGATCCGCACCGCCGAAGCGGCGGGCGGGTCTGATCGCAAGGCGCTGCAGACGGAACTGTTTTCGGACGACTACCTGATCAAACGCCCGTTGCTTGAAGCGATGCAGGCCGATGAGAACGGTGCGCCTGTGCTGTTGATTGACGAATTGGACCGCACGGACGAGCCGTTTGAAGCCTTTCTGCTTGAAGCGCTCAGCGATTTTCAGGTCACGATCCCGGAGTTGGGGACAATCAGTGCCCCTGAGCCCCCGATCGTCATCCTGACATCAAACCGAACCCGAGAAGTGCATGACGCGCTGAAACGACGCTGTCTCTACCACTGGGTCGACTATCCTGACTTCGACCGCGAGATGGACATTCTGAGCGCACGCGCTCCGGAAGCGGCGTCCGAGCTGAGCCGCGAAGTCGTCGCCTTTGTGCAGCGTTTGCGCACAGAGGATCTGTTCAAGAAGCCGGGCGTTGCCGAAACCATCGATTGGGCCAAATGCCTGCTGGCGCTGGATGTGCTTACGCTCAGTCCCGAGGTGATTGCCGACACCCTTGGCGCAGTGCTGAAGTATCAGGACGACATTCAGAAACTGCAAGGGTCAGAAGCCAAACGCATTCTGGATGAGGCCAAAGCGTCTCTGGAACCGGCATGACGTTTCTTTTGGCCAAAAATACTGCGGGGGTCTGGGGGTTGGCCCCCAGTCCGACCCATGCCTGAATACGCACCGCTTGATCTGCCGGAGCATCCGAAACTGGCAGGAAACATCGCCCATTTTGCCCGTGCGCTGCGCCGCGCCGGTGTCCCGATCGGACCGGGGCGTCTGATCGATGCCGTCCAGGCCGTGCAGGCCGCGGGATTCACTGAAAAGCGCGACTTCTACTGGACGCTGCATGCCTGTTTCGTGTCACGCCCCGAACACCGCGCCGTGTTTGCTCAGGTCTTTCGCCTGTACTGGCGCGACCCGCGCTACCTTGAGCACATGATGGCGGCGATGCTGCCTGCAGTGCGCGGGGTACAGGAAGATCGCACGGCACAGGCGGCCGAGAAACGCGCCGCAGAGGCGCTGCTGGACGGGGCGGCGGCCCCGGAAGACGGGGCGCAGGACGAAGAGCAGGGTACAGAGATCGAGATTGATGCGTCGCTCACCACCTCTGTTGACGAACAGCTCAAGACACTTGATTTCGAGCAGATGAGTACAGATGAAATGGCGCGGGCGAAGGCCATGCTTGCGCGTATGACACTGCCCGTGGATCCGATGCCGTCGCGACGCTCGGTGCTTGCCCGTGCCGGGCGTATTGATTGGGCCCGATCCTTGCGGGCCGCGATACGCTTTGGCGGTGAGATGCGGGATCTGAAGTATGTGCGGCCCAAACAGCGCTATCCCAATCTTGTGGTGTTGTGTGACATATCCGGCTCGATGAGCCAGTACTCTCGTGTGGTGCTTCATTTTCTGCACAGTGTCGCCAATGCCAAAGGGGCGGGCTGGGCCCGCGTGCATGCCTTTACCTTTGGAACCCGGTTGACCAACATCACCCGCCATCTGGGCACCCGTGATGTGGATGCCGCCCTGCGTGCTGCCGGGGCGGAGGCGCAGGACTGGGAAGGTGGGACCCGCATTGGCAGTTGTATCGAGGCCTTTAACCGCGCCTGGTCGCGTCGGGTGCTGGGGCAGGGCGCGGTTGTGTTGTTGATCACGGATGGGCTGGACCGGGGCGAAACGGATGACCTGGCCCGCCAGATGCAGCGACTGCACCTGTCCGCGCGCCGTCTGATCTGGATCAACCCATTGCTGCGCTGGGATGAATTTGCCCCCAAGGCCCGTGGAATTTCGGCGATGCTGCCCCATGTGGACAGCTTCCGCGCCGGCCATTCGATTGCTGCGCTGGAAGATCTGGCGGCCGTTGTTTCACGCCGTGACGATGTGGGCGAACGGGATCGCCTGATGGGGATGTTGTCAAAATGAGCGCCTTGGGGCGCGTTCCATGTTTTGTCTGGCGCTTCGGAACTCTCCCTCCCAAAGGATCGCAGCCATCCTTGATTGATCCCGCATCTGACAGAACCGCCTGTCCGTCCCAAGACAAATAACCGTCTCCCCGCAAGCGGGGCCCCTCGGCGATTTGTCTTGGCACGGCCATCCGTTTCCGTCCGCCTGCGTCTCAAGCAAGGACGGCTCCGACCCAAAGGTCAGGCGAAGGCGGTGGCGAAGGTTGTGTGGTAGATGTCCGACAGGTCCGAAAGCGGCGCGCTGGAATTGCCCAACCACACTGTGTCCCCGCTGAATTTGCCAACCGTCTGGATTGGCACACCCGCTTTCACTGCGGCGATCATCAGGGCTTCGGCCTTGTCAAAGCTGCAGGCTATCAGGTAGCGCCCCTGTTCCTCGCCAAAGAGTGTGTTGGTGTCGTTGCTGTCCAGCACAACACCGACGCCCGAGCCATGGGCCATTTCGAACGCGGCCAAAGCGAGCCCGCCATCACTCAGATCGGTGCAGGCGTTGATCAGCGCGCGGTTGTCGCGGATGAAGTCACCGTTACGTTTTTCTGCCGCCAGATCGACCGGTGGTGCCTCTCCTTCGGCGCGGTTGAAGACTTCGAGCAGCAGTGCCGATTGCCCCAGATGCCCCAGTGTCTCGCCGATCAAAACGGCCAGGTGCCCTTCGCGGACATCACAGCCGATGATGTCGTCGGGATGCGCAATCAGCCCGACGGCCCCGATTGTGGGTGTGGGCAGGATCGCGGTCCCGTCTGTTTCATTGTAGAGCGAGACATTGCCAGATACGATGGGCATGTCCAATGCCGCCACAGCCGCACCGATCCCTTTGATTGCGCCCACAAGCTGGCCCATGATTTCGGGTTTTTCCGGGTTGCCGAAGTTGAGGTTGTCCGTGGTTGCAAGAGGTGTGGCGCCTGCTGCCGTGAGGTTGCGGTAGGCTTCGGCCACCGCCTGTTTGCCACCCGTTTCCGGGTTGGCCTGAACGTAGCGCGGCGTGACATCCGACGTGAAGGCCAGCGCCTTGTCCGTGCCGTGTACGCGGATGATCCCGGCCCCCATGCCGGGGGTGCGGGCGCTGTCGGCCATCACCATGGTGTCGTATTGCTCGAACACCCACGCTTTGGACGCATAGTTCGGGCTGCCAAGCAGCGCCTTCAGCCCGTCGATCGGGTCGATATTGGCCACGTCCGCCAATGGTTCAGGCGCAGGCGTGGGCACCCAGGGGCGGTCGTATTCGGGGGCGGTTGAGGCGAGTTTTGACAGGGGCAGATCTGCCTTTGTCTCGCCATTGAGCTGGATCAGGAACCGGTCCTCGGCAATGGTTTCGCCAACGATGGCAAAATCGAGGTCCCATTTGTCGAACACGGCCTTGGCCTCAGCCTCAAGTTCCGGGCGCAGGACCATCAGCATGCGTTCCTGGGACTCTGACAGCATCATCTCGTACGCGGTCATTGCCGTTTCGCGCACCGGGACCTTCTCAAGGTCGAGACGCACGCCAAGGCCGCCTTTGTCCCCCATCTCGACCGCAGAACAGGTGAGACCTGCCGCGCCCATGTCCTGAATGGAGATCACGGCCCCTGTGGCCATGAGTTCCAGCGTGGCTTCCATCAGCCGCTTTTCGGTGAAGGGGTCGCCGACCTGCACCGTGGGGCGCTTTTCCTCAATGGTGTCGTCGAATTCGGCGCTTGCCATTGTGGCGCCGCCCACGCCGTCACGGCCCGTCTTTGCGCCGAGGTAGACGACCGGCATGCCCACGCCGGACGCAGCGGAGTAGAAGATCTTGTCGGCGTCCGCGAGACCCGCGGCAAAGGCGTTCACAAGGCAGTTGCCGTTATAGGCGGGGTCAAAGCGGACTTCGCCGCCGACGCATGGCACGCCGAATGCGTTGCCGTAGCCACCCACGCCGGCAACGACACCGTGCACCAGTTGGCGGGTCTTGGGGTGGTCGGGTTGGCCAAAGGACAGCGCGTTCATCGCAGCGATCGGGCGCGCGCCCATGGTGAACACGTCGCGCAAGATCCCGCCCACGCCGGTGGCCGCACCCTGATAGGGCTCGATGTAGGAGGGGTGGTTGTGGCTCTCCATCTTGAAGACCACGGCTTGACCGTCCCCGATGTCGACCACGCCGGCATTCTCGCCGGGGCCACAGATCACCTGAGGACCGTCAGTCGGAAGGGTACGCAGCCACTTCTTGGAAGATTTGTAGGAACAGTGTTCGTTCCACATCGCCGAAAAGATGCCCAGTTCGGTAAAGGTGGGGGTGCGACCGATGATGTCGAGAATGCTGTCGTATTCATCTGCGCTCAGGCCATGGGCCGCGATCAGATCTTGTGTGATGGCTGGATCGGTCATGCGCGTTCGTCCCCCGACTGCGTTTGTTGTTGCGGCTTCTCTTACAAGGCAGAACAGCCGGGGGAAAGGGGGGCTAAAGCCTAGCGTCGGCTGAGAAGAACCACGTCCCTCGGGCCGTCATCATCGCGGAAAAGGCGGGGTGGAATGGCGTTGCGAAAGCGCTGTTTGGACACGTTCAGGATCAGGTCGGATCCGTTGCGCGTGACCTTGTCCGTGAACGTGGTCACCGTCAGATCGTCACTGATGTTGCGAAAGCTCGATCCGACCCGTTTCAGCACGAAAAGCCGGATACGGTCGCCTTGCAGGAAGTAAAGCCCATTGGTCACGCCGACAAATGCGCCATCCGACGTAAAGACGCGCAACCCGGTTTTTCCCGCAATCTGGTCTTTGTCTGCGCTGGACAGTTCTGCCTGTGCCAAAGCAGTGGACAGGAGGAGGGCAAGGGCGCCTGTGTGCAGTATTTTTAGAAGCTGTGACATGTTCTGTCTCCTTTTGTGTCTATGGACTACACGTCAGGTCAGGCATTTATTCACGATTGAAACACCGGATCGCGCCCACGTGTGATGGGCGTGATCACGCGCATGGGTCAGTCCCCCGGTTTGTCGCTTGCTGGCGCTGCCGCGGCCTGTTCTTGCGAGGCTTGTGCGGCTGCACCGGCAATGGCGCGTTTTTCGTCATCTGTCAGCTTGTCGCTGTCATCGGAATTTGGCAGGGCCACGCGCACTTCGCGACGGGCAAATTCGATGCCGTTCTCTGCAAAGGCGGCATTCACCCGATTGTAGATTTCCTTGCGGATGGTGAACTGGGTGCCCGGTTTGGCCATGAACTTGCCCCGGATCACGATGCCCACGTCGTCAAACTGGAACACGCCTTGCGATTTGAAGGGTTGGAGGAAATCATTGCCGTAAAGTTCATGTTGCAGCAGATCCTGCCCGATTTTCTTGAACAGCTTGCGCACTTTTTCCGGGTCCGTGCCGAAAGGAACGGTAAAGATCAGTTTCATGATCACCCAATCCCGCGAAAAGTTGGTGATTTTTGGAATTTCACCATAGGGCAAGGTGTGCACCGGCCCCTTGTGGTGGCGCAATTGCATGGACCGGATCGAGATCTTTTCGACCGTGCCCATCGTGCCATTCACGTCGACATATTCGCCCGTGCGAAAGGCGTCATCAATCAGGAAGAAGATGCCGGACACAACATCCGAAACCAGTTTCTGGGCGCCAAAGCCGATGGCCAGGCCGACGATACCGGCACCGGCAAGAAGCGGGGTCGTATCCACCCCGGCGTTGCTGAGGGCAAGAAGAACAAAGAGAACCACGATCGCCGCCTGCGACACGCCAAGAATCAGCGGCAGCACCGTCGAAAGCCGTGATCCGCCCGCACCGCCACCGTCGCCGGTGTCTTCGGTTTCGGGGTCAAAGCCGGCCGAGGTCTGCTCTTGCGCCAGCTTGCGGTTGATGTAGAGCGACACGAGTTCATAGACGATATAGCCGACCGAGATGATCATCAGGAACTGGATCATGTTGGCTGCCAGCCGTTCGCCAACGCCTGCCGAGGCCAGGCCGCCGGGTGTCATGCCCCAGAACCGGCCAATGATCATCAAAACGAGGCCGAAAACAACGACACGGCCAATGCGGATGTAAGAGCGTTTGGCGGCATAGTAGGCCCGCGCCGCGATAGGTCCTTCGCCAGTCATGGGCGGAGAGAGGTGATGCACGAGGCCACGGATCAACGTGTCCATCGCCGGTGCAAACAGCAACAGGAACATGGTTTTGTAGTGTGGCAGGGTCAGCAGCAGGGCAAAGTTGCCATAGCTGGATACGATATTGACGACCCACCACGTCCCGAATGTCACGGCAATTCCAAAGATCGGGAACGCGCGCGCAATGCGTTCTTCGACCGGGCTGACATCGGGTTCGGAGCCGCGCATCATTATGACCAGGCCTTCACGGTTTCGCCAGATGATGATGGCGAGGTAGATGTGAACACTTAGGTTCAGCCAGAATCCGATCCGTGTTTCGCCTCCCGGCACACCGTTTGCGGCGTTGAAGGCCAGCAGGAAGAACGTGAACCCGATCAGGATGGTCAGCCAGAACATGTGGAAGGCGATTGCCTTGGCTGTCCGATCGTCGGTGTGGACGAACCGATAGGCCGGGTTGTCCGGCGCCATCAGGAACCGTGACACGGCCCGGGCCATACGCGGCAAAACAATGAGCATGGGAACAAACAAGCCGATGAAGGCGCGGTACTCTTCCGGGATCACGTTGTGCGTCATGATGCCCGCAACCACAAAAAACACCAGCACAGCGCCAAACTGGCCCATGAGCCTCTTGAACAGCAGCGACACGGTTTCGCGAATGGTCGCATCCGTTTTCATTTCTTGCGGCAACTTCAACCACGGGCGTGCGATCTGGCGGAACAGCAGTTCTGCGCCTGCGGCAACCGCAATCACAGCGCCAAGGGCCGCAAAAAGATACAACAACTCCGAACCGCCAAAGGAATTTGCAAAGTTGGAAAACGCTTCGCCCTGCTTGGTGAAGGCCAGCGGAACACGCCTGACCGCCTCAAGCACTGTGTCGCCGGCGCCGCTGGTGGCATGGTAAATGAACTCGCTCAGACCGGCAGCACTTGCGTCTTCTTCAACGGCTTGGGTGTTGATCTGGTCCAGCAGCAATGCGCGCACTTCGCTGTCGCTGAGGCGTGAAATCAGTGCATTGGCGGCTTCGGGTGTCAAGGGATCGGGCAGTTGTGCGACTGTCGGTTCGGATGCGCCACCACCGGTCGTTGGCATAAGGGATTGAGCAAACGCGCTTGTTGCGATCAGGACGGACACCAGCACCGCAACTGCCGGAAACGTGATTTGACTTAAACGCATACTATCCCCGCGTGAATTGGCTTTTGGCGCACAATGCGTCCGGCATTTGCGCATTTGCAAGCAATTTGCAGGTCAAATTCCAGCGGCATTCGAAAAAAAAAGGCCGAGCGCGAAGCTCGGCCAAGTCCAACAGGGAGGTATGAAGATGGCGCGGGGAGCGCATCGTCTTCATAGTGATGAATTAAGTGCCGATATGCCGCGGTTCAAGGCGCTTAGCGCGCGTTCTTGGGCATGTCCGTTATGCACGTGGCGCATAGCTCAGGCGTTTTCCCGCGCTCTGAGTGCTTTGCGATAGGCGGTGATTTCTTCCTGAACAAAGTCCCTGAATGCCGCGATCCGCTTGGATTGTCGCAACTCTTCCGGAAACGCGAGGAACACCGGAATATCTGCTGATTCAACGTCCGGCAAGACCCGAACAAGCCGGGGATCTTCGGCACTGACATAGTCGGGCAGAACGCCAATCCCAAGGTCCTGCAGCACAGCCTGAAGTACGCCAAAGTAGTTGTTTACGGTCAGCAGGCTGCGCACATCGTACGTCAGCATGTGCTGCACCAGAGTCGAACTGGCCCCGACCTGCGTTGCATTCACACTTTGGCAGATCAGCCGATGATCGACCATGTCTTCCAGAGTGTCGGGCACGCCGTTTTCGTCCAGATAGGCCTGAGTGGCAAAGAGTTGCATCTTGACGGTCATCAGCCGTTTGCGGATCAGGTCGGCCTGACTGGGTTCTTTCATGCGGATGGCCACATCAGCCTCGCGCATCGGCAAATCGAGCACACGCTCTTCCAGCATCAGATCGACGCGCAGATCCGGGTACTTTGCATAGAGCTTGACCAGACGAGGGGCCAGCCACAGGGTCCCGAAGCCGATCGTGGAGGTGACGCGCAGGTCGCCAAACACTTCTTCTTCGCTGTCGCGGATGCGCGCACTGGCGGTGTCGAGCCGCTTGTTCATGGCCGTCGTTGCATCAAACAGCAACTCGCCCTGTTCGGTCAGGATCAGTCCGCGCGCGTGGCGGTGGAACAGCGTGGCATTCAGAGACTCCTCAAGCCCGCGCACCTGACGGGACACCGCAGACTGGCTGAGGTTCAGCTTGTCACCGGCATGCGTCAGGCTGCCTGCATCAGCGACCGCGTGGAAAATGCGTAACTTGTCCCAATCCATCTGCGTACAATCCGTAACCCTGACCCTACATACTGCGAGTTGACTCCATTTCACACACCCGAGGCCAGTGGAACCGTCTCTTTGACAAAAAATTTGTATACAGGTCAGGATTTGTGACCTATATTTGGGCGAAACCTATGTAAGACTGATCGCGGCAGGGGAGGCCACGCATGAGCACGCAGAAGATTTCCTTGAATGATCGGTATGACCTCGAAAAAAGCCCCGTCTTGCTGAACGGCACTCAGGCGCTTGTCCGGCTCGTGATGATGCAGAAGGCGCGTGACAGGGCGGCGGGTCTGAACACGGCGGGGCTGGTCACGGGCTATCGTGGCTCGCCCCTTGGGGCGGTGGACATGCATATGACGCGTGCGCTCAAACCGCTGGCGGCCCATGACATCACCTTTCAGCCCGGCCTAAACGAAGACCTTGCCGCGACCGCCCTGTGGGGCTCCCAACAGGCCGAGCTGCGCGGTGAGGGCAAGTATGACGGAGTCTTCGGCCTCTGGTACGGCAAGGGGCCGGGCGTGGACCGGTCCGGCGACGTGTTCAAACACGCAAACATGGCGGGCACTTCCAAACACGGCGGTGTCGTCGTGGCGATGGGGGATGACCACACCGGCGAATCCTCCACCGTGCTGCACCAGTCCGAATGGGCGCTGGTGGATGCGTACATGCCGATTGTCTCTCCGGCAGGTGTGCAGGAAATCATGGATTATGGCCTCTATGCCTGGGCGCTGAGCCGCTATGCAGGCCTTTGGGTCGGCCTGAAAACGATGAAAGACACGGTTGAGGCCACGAGTGTGGTGGATGGCGATCCGCATCGGCTGTCCTTTGTGCCGGGGACCTACGGCATGCCCGAGGGCGGGTTGAACATCCGGTTGGTTGATGACCCAACCGCAATGGAAAGCCGCATGATCGATCACAAGCGGTTTGCGGCCGAGTCCTTTTCGCATGCCAACAAGATGGACAAGCGGGTCTGGGGCAAAGCGGGGGCCAAGATCGGCTTTGTTGCGGCTGGAAAAAACTGGCTGGACCTGACCCACGCGCTGTCGCTTCTCAACATTGACGAAAACGAGTCTGAGCGTCTTGGGATCACCACCTACAAGGTCGGGCAGACTTTCCCGCTGGATATGCGCGGTTTTCATGATTGGGCCGAGGGGCTTGATCTGATCGTTGTGGTCGAGGAAAAGCGCAAGCTGATCGAGGTCCAGATCAAGGAGGCCATCTTTGACGACCGCCGGGGCCGCCGGGTCTATGGCTGGCACAAGGGTGGGGGTGCCGGCATGCTGCACGGCCCGGAACTGTTCCCGACGCGCGGTGCGCTTGATCCGATCTGGATTGCGGAAAAGCTGGGTGAAATCCTGATCGAGGAGGGGCGCGAGACCGACGGAATAAAGGCAGGCATGGCCACGTTGGACGAAGCCCGTCGCTCGGACAACGCCGAGGATATTGCCGCGCGGCTCCCTTACTTCTGTTCGGGATGTCCACACAATTCATCCACCAAAGTACCCGAAGGCAGCCGTGCTTATGCTGGCATCGGGTGCCACTACATGGTGCAGTGGATGGACCGCGAAACCATCGGCTACACCCATATGGGCGGGGAAGGGGCCAACTGGATCGGCGAGGCGCCGTTTTCCCAGCGCGGCCATGTGTTCCAGAATATCGGGGATGGCACGTACAACCACTCGGGCGTGCAGGCGATTCGCACCGCACTCGCCGCTGGCACCACGATGACCTACAAGATTCTGTACAACGACGCCGTGGCCATGACGGGCGGGCAGGGCAATGATGGCGGCCTTGATCCCTACCGGATCGTCAACGAGGTCCGCGCGATGGGCTGTGAGAATGTTGCCGTCGTTTATGACGACAAGGAAGACGTGGATGTATCCCGCTTTCCCGCAGGCGTGCCCACGCACGAACGAGCGGAGTTGCAGATCGTGCAGGAACGCTTTGCCAAGACGGACGGTGTCAGCGTCATCGTCTACGTCCAGACCTGCGCTGCCGAAAAGCGGCGTCGTCGCAAGCGTGGGACGTTTCCGGACATCGACAAGCGCGTGTTCATCAACACGGATGTGTGCGAAGGCTGTGGCGATTGTGGTGTGCAGTCCAATTGCGTGTCAATCGTGCCCGCCGAGACGGAGCTCGGGCGCAAGCGTGCCATTGATCAGTCCAGCTGCAACAAGGACTTTTCCTGCGTCAAAGGGTTCTGCCCGTCCTTCGTGACCCTCGAGGGCGCGCAGGTAAAGAAGCAGGCGACTGCAACGCTGGACTTACCTGATCTGCCGATCCCCGACCTGCCGACCATCCACGGCACTTGGAACGTGGTCATCACCGGGGTGGGCGGCACCGGCGTCGTCACCATCGGCGCAGTACTTGCGCAAGCGGCCCATATCGACGGCAAGGGCGCAGGCATGATGGAGATGGCAGGACTGGCGCAAAAGGGGGGCGCAGTGCACATTCATTGCCGTCTGGCCAATGATCCGGGCGACATCAGCGCCATTCGGGTAGCGACAGGTGAGGCCGATGCCCTGATTGGCGGCGATCTGGTTGTCAGTGCAGGGGCCAAGACCTTGGGCCTGACCGCAAAAGGGCGTACGGGCGCTGTGATCAACAGTCACGAGATCATTACGGGCGATTTCACCCGCAACACGGAATTTGCCTTGCCCACAGACCGGCTGGCCATGTCGGTTCAGGCCCGGATGCAGGGTCGCGTCGATATGTTCGACGCCTCTGATCTGGCGCGCGCGACGATGGGGGATTCAATCTTTTCCAACATGATGATCTTTGGGGCGGCATGGCAGCGCGGGTTGGTCCCTCTGTCGCTGGATGCGATCATGCAGGCAATCGATCTGAACGGCGCCGCCGTGGACAAGAACAAGCGTGCCTTCGACATCGGGCGCTGGGCGGTGCTGCATAGTGAAGAAGCCGCGCGTGTGGCTGAACCAAAAGTGTTGCAGATGCCCAAGACGCTGGAAGACAGGATTTCCTTCCGCGCGGATCATCTGGTCAAGTACCAGGGCAAACGGTTGGCCAAACGCTATCGCAAACTGGTGGACGGGATCAGCGATACGGCTGTGAAAGAGGCGGTCGCCAAGGGGTATCACAAGCTGCTGGCCTACAAGGACGAATACGAGGTCGCGCGCTTGCATCTGGACACGGAAGCCAAGGCGCGGGAGCAGTTTGATGGCGATTTCACGATGAAATTCCACCTTGCCCCGCCGATGCTGTCCAAGACGGGTCCGGATGGGCGCCCGATGAAAAAGGAATACGGCCCCGCCATTGTGCGCAATTTCCGCATTCTGGCGCGACTGAAAGGGCTGCGCGGTACACCGCTGGATCCCTTTGGGCGCACCGAAGAGCGGCGTATGGAACGCGCGCTGATCCGCCAATACGAGGCCGACATGGCCGAGGTTTTGCCGGCAATCCGCAATGAAACGCGCGACGCCATTGTTGCTCTTGCCGCCCTCCCGCTGGACATTCGCGGTTTCGGTCCCGTCAAACATGAAAACGCAGCCAAGGCAGAAAAACGCCGCGAGGAATTGCTGTCGGTGATCCGGTCGGGTGGGACACTGCAGGCACAGGCGGCAGAATAAACGCGTCATGCGCACGTCATAAAAGCTTTGCACACTGTGAATCCGACATTAAATAAAGCGCATGTGAGACAGAGGCCGGACCGAAAAACCATGCCCATCAGCAACCGCCAGATCGCCCGCGAAATCTCTTATTCCCATTCGGCAGAGACAAAGGGCGGGCGCGCGCTGATCCGGTTGATGGAAAACACGACCGGGCGGATGCGGTTGATCAAACGCGCAGAGGGCTACGAGGACGAGGTCGCGGCAGGCCGTGACTTCTGGGCTGTGATGGTCGAACGCTACGGGCTGAGCCTTGATATCGTTGGCGGCAGTCTCGACAATATCCCGCGTGACAAACCTCTGATTTTGATTGCAAACCATCCTTACGGCATCCTGGACGGGCTTATGATGGGCCATATCCTGTCGATGGTGCGGGGCGATTTTCGGATCATGGCCAACTCGGTCTTCAAGAAGGCCGAAGAACTGAACCGCGTGCTCTTGCCCATCAGCTTTGACGAAAGCCGCGAGGCGATGGCGATGAACATTGCCACGCGAAAAGAGGCTTTGCGGTACCTGCGGGAACAGGGCGCGATTGGCATCTTTCCCGGTGGGACGGTCAGCACTGCGGCCAAGCCGTTTTCAAAGCCGATGGATCCCGGTTGGCGCAGCTTTACCGCGCGGATGGTGGCCAAGTCGGACGCAACCGTGGTGCCGCTTTACTTTGACGGCCACACGAGCCGCCTGTTTCAGATCGCCAGCCATACGCACAATACATTGCGCCTTGGCCTCCTGATCAAGGAATTCAAAAAGCGCGTCGATACGCCCGTGCAGGTGGTCATCGGAGAGCCCATTGACCGCGCGGTTCTGGACCCGATGGCGGGTGATCCAAAACAGATGATGGAATTCCTGCGAAAAGCCACGTATGAGCTGAACCCGAACCCGGTGAAGATGTTTGATCTGGGCTATGAGTTCGAAGAGCGGCACCGCACCTGAGCCGCAGCAAGGCCCATGTCATGGCGATAGGTATTTTTGATTCCGGATTGGGCGGTTTGACCGTTATGGATGCCGTGCAGACACGGCTGCCTGATGTGCCGTTCGTGTATCTGGCCGACAGCGCCAATGCGCCTTATGGCGTGCGCACAGCCGAAGACATCTACGAACTGACATGCAAGTCTGTTCAGCGCCTGTTCGATGCGGGTTGTGATCTGGTGATTCTGGCGTGCAATACCGCCTCTGCCGCGGCCTTGCGCCGGATGCAGGAATCCTGGGTGCCGCAGGACAAACGGGTTCTGGGTGTGTTCGTACCCATGATTGAGGCCCTGACTGAACGGCAGTGGGGCGACAATTCCCCACCGCGCGAGGTGGCTGTGCAGCACGTCGCCTTGTTTGCCACGCCTGCCACGGTTGCGAGCCGTGCGTTTCAGCGCGAGTTGGCCTTTCGGGCCATTGGTGTGGACGTCGAGGCGCAGGCCTGTGGCGGTGTGGTGGATGCCATCGAAGACGGGGACATGATCCTTGCGGATGCGCTGGTGCGCAGCCATGTGGATGCGCTCAAACGCAAGATGCCGCATCCGCAGGCGGCCATTTTAGGCTGTACGCATTACCCGCTGATGCAGGCAGAGTTTCAGGATGCCTTGGGTGCAGATGTGTCCGTGTACAGCCAGGCGAACCTTGTGGGTGAAAGTCTGGCCGACTACCTGGAACGCCACCCTGACAAGATGGGGACTGGCGAGGCCGGGTATCTGACCACGGGTGATCCAGCCCGCGTCAGCCAGCGCGCCACGCAGTTTTTGCGACGACAGATCACGTTTGACGCCGCCTGATCTGACACCTTCTTCGAAAGACACGACATGAGCTATTCCATCGCTATCCTGGGCGCATCCGGCTACACGGGCGCTGAATTGATCCGGCTGATTTCCGGACACCCTTCCGTTGAAATCAAGGCCTTGGGCGCCTTTTCCAAAGCCGGCCAGACGGTTGAACAGGTCTATCCGCACCTGCGCCATCTGGATTTGCCGGCCATGGTTCCGTTTGATCAGATTGATTGGTCCGGAATCGATCTGTGCTTTTGCGCACTGCCGCACAAGACCAGTCAGGAGGTGATCCGCGATCTGCCCAAAAGCCTGAAGATCGTGGATTTGTCTGCTGATTTCCGGCTGAGCGACCCTGAAGCCTATGAAAAGTGGTACCGCAATCCGCATTCCGCCGTGCAGATGCAGGGCGAGGCCGTTTATGGACTGACCGAGTTTTACCGGGACGAGATTGCGATTGCCCGATTGGTTGCTGGTACGGGGTGCAATGCTGCCACGGGGCAGTTTGCACTGCGGCCCCTGATTGCGGCGGGTGTCATCGATCTGGACGAGATCATCTTGGACCTGAAGGCAGCGGTGTCAGGGGCGGGCCGTGCGTTGAAGGAAAATCTGCTGCATGCGGAATTGAGCGAAGGTTATCACGCCTACGCGCTTGGCAGCACGCACAGGCATCTGGGTGAGTTTGATCAGGAGTTTTCAAAGGTCGCCGGGCGCACTGTGCACATCCAGTTCCAACCTCACCTGATCCCGGCAAACCGGGGCATTCTGGGCACGGCCTATGTGCGCGGTGATGTTGAAGTGATCTACGACACACTGGCGTCCGCTTATGCCGACGAGGTGTTTGTCGAGGTTCTCCCCTTGGGCGAGGCCCCCAGCACGCGGCACATTCGCGGGTCGAACTTTTGCCATGTCGGTGTCGTCGCCGACCGGATGCCGGGCCGGGTGATCGTGATTGCCGCCCTTGATAACCTGACGAAAGGTTCATCCGGGCAAGCGTTGCAAAACGCCAATCTGATGTTAGGTATTTCAGAGAGCGAGGGGCTGATGATGGCCCCGCTATTCCCGTGAGAGCATGAAGAGCCTTAAGAAACAGCGCCGCATCCAAATCATCGCCCTTGCCGCCGTCGCACTGACACTGTCGACGGTGCTGATCGGCTATGCGATGCGCGATGGCATCAATTTCTTTCGCGCACCCAGTCAGGTCATCGCAGAGCCACCCGGTCCGAACGAAGTGTTTCGGATCGGCGGATTGGTCGAAGAAGGCTCGCTTGTCATCGGGCAGGGCGAATCGATCAGGTTTGCAGTGACCGATGGCGGCGCATCTGTGCCGGTTGTCTTTACCGGTATTCGCCCGGACCTGTTTGGCGAAAACGAAGGCATGGTCGCAACAGGAAGCTACGTCAACGGCGTTTTTGAAGCCACTGAAATTCTTGCGAAACATGACGAAAAATACATGCCTGCAGAAGTCGTGGATGCCTTGAAAGAGCAGGGTGTCTACAAGGACCCGAACGGCTAGCGTGCGCAGGGCTTAAGACCCGTTAACCAACAAAATGCAGTGTCTCCGACGAAACGGACCGAGCGCCGAAGGGAGACCTGTGCATGCAAAGCGTCAGAGAAATTGCCAAGGAAATCGTGGACCGCGAAGGCGGATACGTGAACGATCCGGACGATCCGGGGGGCGCGACCAATTTTGGTGTTACCATCCACACGATGCGCCGTCTCGGCCTTGATCTGGATAGGGACGGGGACATAGATTCCACCGATGTCCGCCAACTGACCCGCGCACAGGCCACAGACATCTTTGTGACCCACTATTTCGAGCGTCCGCTGATTGCCGAACTTCCGTCGCCCCTGCATGCCACCGTGTTTGACATGTACGTCAACGCCGGCGGCAACGCGATCAAGATCCTGCAGCGCCTTCTGAGCGAGATGGGCTATCCCTGCGTTGTCGATGGGGCGCTTGGGCCGAATTCGATCGGGGCTGCGCGCGCGGCCTATGCGGACGCACCTCAGCATCTTGTGGATGCCTACGGCATTGCGCGTCGCAACTATTACTTTCGCATCGCGGATCGGCGCCCGGCCAGCCGCAAATACGCCCGCACCCGTGCCGGCGGAAAAGGCGGCTGGATCAAACGGGCCGAAGAGTTTATCGCGCCGCGTTTTCATCTGAGCCCGGCACAGTTTCAGGAAAGGGTCGCGTCATGGGGTTGATGGAACGGATGTTCGGATTGCTGTTTGGCAATGGTGGCAATGTGATAAAGGACACTGTTGAAGTGTTTCGTGAAAACGCCGAGGCCGGGTCTGCCCGCTCTCACGCGGTGCAAATGGAAGCAATGCGCGCCCATAGCGAAGAGTTTCTGGTGCCCCGTCAGGGGGCCTTTGACCGGATCATGGACGGTGTCAATCGTTTGCCCCGTCCCGCGCTGGCCTTGGGCACGCTGGGTCTGTTTGTCTCGGCGATGGTGGAACCGCTGTGGTTTGCCGAGCGCATGCAGGGCATTGCGCTGGTGCCCGAGCCGATGTGGTGGCTGTTGGGGGTGATTGTGTCGTTTTACTTTGGCGCGCGCCATCAGGTGAAAGCGCAGCAGTTCCAGCGCGAAATCGCCACGACAATGGCCCATGTGCCGCAGGTCATGCAGAACGTGGCCGCCCTGCGCAAGTTGCGCGCGGACAGTGTTGGTGTGGCCGGGACCGGGCAGGATGTGCGTCTGGCTGCGGCGGCGGTGGCACCTGACGTCAACCCGGCGCTGGAAGAGTGGCGCCGCGCAGCTTAGTCAGCCTTTTTTTGGGGGGCTCTGCCCCCGGCTGCGCCTCCCCCGGGATTTTTTTAAACAGAGAAGCTGTGGGATGGCAAAGCTGTGATCACGTCTTCGCGTTTGTCGCATTGGCGCGGGGTGGCCTGTGATCTATAACAGGGCCATGCTTACAGAACTCGGTCATTTCGCTCTTGTCCTCGCCTTTCTGGTTGCGATTTTGCAGGCCATGCTGCCCATGTACGGCGCATGGCGGCGCGACAGCCGCCTGATGGCCATGGCCGAACCAGCGGCAAATGTGCAGTTCTTGCTGATTGCGTTTTCCTTTGCCGCCTTGATGTACGCCTTTATCGTGTCGGACTTTTCCCTGCGCCTCGTGGTGTTGAACAGTCATTCGGCCAAGCCGATGCTGTACAAGATATCCGGCACATGGGGGAACCACGAAGGCTCCATGTTGCTCTGGGTGCTGATCGTGGCGCTGTTTGGTGCCACGGCGGCATGGTTTGGTGGCAACCTGCCACCCTCGCTGCGGGCCCGTGTTCTGGCCGTGCAGGGCGCGATTGGGGTCGCGTTCCTCGCCTTTATCCTTTTTACGTCAAACCCGTTTGTGCGCCTTGCGGTCCCGCCCTTTGACGGGCAGGACCTGAACCCGCTTTTGCAGGACCCGGGCTTGGCCTTTCATCCGCCGTTTCTCTACCTTGGGTATGTGGGTCTGAGCATGGCGTTTTCCTTTGCTGTCGCGGCCCTGATCGAAGGGCGCGTGGACGCAGCTTGGGGCCGTTGGGTGCGGCCATGGACCCTGGCGGCCTGGGTCTTTTTGACCATTGGCATCGCGCTGGGGTCGTGGTGGGCCTATTACGAATTGGGCTGGGGCGGGTTCTGGTTCTGGGATCCGGTCGAAAACGCATCCTTCATGCCGTGGCTTCTGGCTGCTGCACTGGTCCATTCGGCCATAGTTGTCGAAAAGCGCGAGAGCCTGAAAGCGTGGACCATCTTGCTGGCTATCCTTGCCTTTGGCTTTTCGCTGATCGGGACGTTCATTGTCCGGTCGGGTCTTCTGACGTCTGTGCATGCCTTTGCCAATGACCCCGAACGCGGCGTGTTCATCCTGATGATCATGGGTTTTTTCATGGGGGGCGCGTTGATCCTCTTTGCCCTGCGCGCCGGTGTGATGGAAGCGCGCGGCGTGTTTGGCATGGTCAGCCGCGAAAGCGCGCTGGTGGCCAACAACGTGCTGCTGGCGGTATCGTGTTTTGTGGTCTTTGTCGGGACCATGTGGCCGCTGGTGGCCGAGATGTTCTTTGATCGCAAACTCAGCGTGGGCCCGCCCTTTTTCAACATGGCCTTTACGCCGTTCATGGTGCTGTTGGGTCTGATCCTGCCTGTGGGTGCGATGATGCCGTGGAAGCGGGGCCAGGTGCTGCGCGCGATGCGGCCCCTGCGCTACGTCTTCGTGCTTGCGCTTGCTGCGGCTGGGTTGGCGTGGGCCTTGCAGACCGGGCGCAGCCTGATCGGGCCCATGGGTGCCTTTCTTGGCGCGTGGCTGGTCATGGGCGCGATGGTCGACCTGGCCAGCCGGACGGGGCAAAGGTTCAACGCGGGCCGCCTGCTGCGCCTGCCGCGCTCTGACTGGGGCAAGGCAGTGGCCCATGGTGGGTTGGGCATCACCATGTTGGGCGTCGCGGGCCTGACCTCGTGGCAATCCGAAGATATCCGCGTCGCCCAGATCGGAGCGCCGTTCGAGGTTGGCGGGTACACCCTGACGCTGGATGACGTGCAACAGCTGGAGGGGCCCAATTACCTGTCGACCATGGGCTTTTTGACCCTGGCCAAGGATGGGCGCGAGATTGCACAACTGCGCCCGGAAAAACGCATTTACCCCGTGGCGCAGATGCCCACGACCGAGGCCGCGATCGACTATAACCTCGCGCGCGACGTCTATGTCGTCATTGGTGATGCGCAGCAAAACGGGGGTTGGGCGGTGCGCACATATATCAAGCCGCTCACCAACTGGATCTGGATCGGCTGTGCGCTGATGTCATTGGGCGGGCTGTTGTCGCTCAGTGACCGGCGGTTCCGCGTGGCGGTGGGTGCGCGCAAAGCCCAGAAACAAAAGCAGGTGCCAGCGGAATGAAACGTCTGGCACTGGCTTTCTGGTTTGTCCTGTGCTCTGCCGCAGTCGCGCTGGACCCCACGGAAATGCTGGACGACCCGGATCTTGAGGCGCGGGCACGCGGCCTTGATCATGCGCTGCGTTGTGTGGTGTGCCAGTCGGAATCCGTGGCTTCGTCCAATGCCCAATGGGCGATTGATACCCGCCGGGTGATCCGTGAACAGGTGGCCGCGGGGCAAAGTGATGCGCAAATCGTCGACTTCTTTGTGGAACGCTATGGCGAGTTTGTGCTGATGACGCCACGACCTTCGGGATCGAACTGGCTGTTGTGGGCGGCAGGGCCGCTGATGTTCCTGCTCGCCGCCGGGATCGGCTTTGGTTATTTGCGCGGCCGGGCCAGTGCGCCGGTCGCCTCGGATGCGGCGCTGAGTGCGGATGAGGCCAAACGCTTGCGCGAAATTCTGGACGAGTAACGGCGCGTCGGGGCTTTTCTAAACTGATCGGTTTGATATGGATGGGCGCAGACCCAAGAGGGAAGGCTGACCCATGAAGTACGACACCCTGACATATGCGCTGGAAGACGGCGTGGCGTTGATCACGCTGAACCGTCCGGACGTGATGAAC
>JBCBDZ010000040.1:0-21735 GCA_038529225.1 Pseudomonadota bacterium
CCCATCGTGATCGTGGCTGATATGCTGCTTGTTACTTTCCACAAACTTATCAACGGCTTGTTGCGCACCTTGCACCCACCGCGCAGAGGTGAACTGCGACGGTTCAAACCGTACGGGCAGCCCATATTCCAGCTCGATCCGGCTCGCCAGCACTTCGAATTGCAGCGCCCCGACGACCCCGACGACAAAACCTGATCCGATAGAGGGCTTGAAAACCTTGGCCGCGCCTTCCTCGGCAAACTGCATGAGCGCTTTTTCAAGGTGTTTCGACTTCAGCGGATCACCTGCGCGCACCCCTTGCAGGAGTTCCGGCGCAAATGACGGAATACCGGTAACACGCAAAGCTTCCCCTTCGGTTAACGTATCGCCAATGCGCAACTGCCCGTGGTTGGGGATGCCCATGATGTCGCCGGCCCATGCCTCTTCGGCCAGTTCGCGGTCAGAGGCCAGAAACATCACCGGATTGCTGATCGCCATGGGCTTTTTGGTGCGCACATGGGTCAGTTTCATGCCACGTTTGAAGTGACCCGAAGCCATGCGGACAAAGGCGACACGGTCGCGGTGCTTGGGGTCCATATTGGCCTGCACTTTGAACACAAAGCCAGACACCTTTGGTTCCTCGGGTAAAATCTGGCGCGGTTCGGCGGATTGGATCTGTGGCTGAGGACCATAAGTGGCGATGCCGTCCATCAGTTCCTTGACGCCGAACGAGTTGATGGCAGAGCCGAACCAGATCGGGGTCAGGGATCCTTCGAGCATGGCGGCAGGATCAAGCGGTGGCAGCAATTCGCTTGCCATTTCAAGCTCTTCTCGCAGGGTGTTCAACTGATCTTCCGGCACGTACTCGGCCAGTTTGGGATCATCGAGCCCGTTGATCTCTACACTTTCGGCAACCTTGTTGCGGTCGGCGCGGTCCATCAACTCCAAGCGGTCGCGCAGGATATCGTAGCAGCCGATAAAGTCGCGCCCGACCCCGATGGGCCAGCTTGCCGGAGTCACGTCGATTGCCAGATTTTCCTGAATTTCGTCAATGATCTCAAAGGTATCGCGGCTTTCGCGATCCATCTTGTTACAGAAGGTCAGGATCGGCAGGTCGCGCATGCGGCAGACTTCGAACAGCTTTTGCGTCTGGGATTCGACCCCCTTGGCGCCGTCAATCACCATGATGGCGGCATCGACCGCAGTGAGGGTCCGGTAGGTGTCTTCAGAGAAATCCGAGTGCCCCGGTGTATCCACAAGGTTAAAGCGGAACACGTTGGATTTATTGGTAAAATCGAACGACATCGCCGAGGCCGACACCGAAATGCCCCGGTCCTTTTCCATGGCCATGAAATCCGACCGCGTGCGCCGTGCCTCGCCTTTGGCGCGCACCTGTCCGGCCATCTGGATGGCCCCCCCAAACAGCAGGAACTTTTCGGTCAGCGTCGTCTTGCCCGCATCCGGGTGCGAGATGATCGCAAAGGTCCGGCGACGGGCAATTTCAGGGGGCAGGTCTGGGCGATTGTCGAGCATGCGCGGTCTATATCGGCGGTGTGATGGCGGGGCAAGCGGGCGCTGCAAACGCTGTGCACCGCCTTGGTGCACGTCCCTCCGGGGCTGCTGCCAGAAACTGACAGGATTGCCTGCCAGAACGGCGCCATCAACCCGAAAGGAAAACGATCATGACACTGAATGAAATTGCAAACGCACTTGTCGCTGGTTGCCGCAGCGGAGACACGAAACCGAACCTTGACCGTTTCTATGCGAGCGACGCGGTGTCAGTCGAGCCTGTCGACTATGGAGACGGTCGCGAAGCGCAGGGTCTGGACGCCATAAAGGGCAAGCACGACTGGTGGGACAGCGCGTTCGAAGTGCTGGGCGGGTCGATTTCAGACCCGATGCCACACGGCGACGATCGATTTGCCGTGATCTTTGAGATGCAGACCAAGAACAAGGAAACGGGTGCTGTCGAGGACATGAAAGAGGTCGGTGTCTATCACGTCGCCGACGGCAAGATCATGCGCGAAGAATTCTTCTATGCGACGTAAGCCGTAAGGCGGACCTGCGGTCCGCCCGCTCAACGCAATGAGGCCCGCCGCAGCAGTTCCGTTGCGTCGGGCCGATCAAGCAGGTTCTCGGTCACATCCAGACCGGAAAGCCCCCCGCTGGCATGTCCATTCAGCAGCGCGCTCACTTCATCGGGAACCGATGATCTGGTGCGGGTGTCCATGAGCATCGACTCTGCGGCGATCCCTTCGGCATAGATGATCTGGTGGCTGTCAAAGAGCAGTTCGAAATAATCCACAAAGCCGCCGTCCTGCACGATCACAGACTCCCCGTTCACCAGATGGCGTGCCTTGACCAGCAATTCCGAGCGGCCCGCGCCCAGTCGGTCCTTGCGCTGGTAGATGAACAGACGGTGTTCGGGAGAGACGATCAGGTCGCGATTATTGTTCAACGCGCCCGACTTGATGCAGACCGGTGCAAAATCACCGACCGCACGCACCGTGCTTTGCCCCACCCAGCGCACGGGCTGTGCGCCATCGTTGCGGGTCAGCACACGGTCGCCGATTTCCAGCGCCTCGATCGGTTTCTGGGCGCCGGATGCCAGCGTGATATGGGTCCCACGGGTAAAGCGGGCACAGGTCATCTGGGCAAATTTCTTCATCGCTTCACTGCGATCGGTGCCCACAAGGGCGTAAGGTGCGCGCGTGCTTAGACGGGCCAGAGGCAGCAGGTAGATTTGGGCGATGTCGCCGTCCGGGTCTGTTTCTACCAAAACGATGGCATCCGTGATTTGACCGTCCGGTGACATCAGCGTGAGGGCGCAATCCAGATGGACCGGGGCGCCGGTCTGGCCAAGGTCGCTGTCGGCTGCGACCTGCAGATGGGCATCATTGGTGGCCTGCAGGGTCAGTCGCCTCGGCGCGGCGCCGTCGTGCAGTGCGTAGACGTCGTCAAGCATCAGGTCATCCGCGTGCGACAAGGGATCGCCCAGATTGGCGCCCTGGCGGACGCAAAAATCCTCGGCCCGAAAGACGGGTAGGTTTTGCGTTGGGCCATTCGGCGGCCCACTGTCTGCGGCGGTTGTCATGCTCGGGTCTGGTTGGTTGTTTTGGACGGGGTACTCTAGAATTGTGGCGTGCCTTGGTCAACGCGGCGGTGTTTTACTGGCACATCGGTGAGCAGCGCGTTACCAGTTGGCGGGACACATACGGAGAGACGACTTATGGATTTGGGAATTTCAGGCAAGCGGGCGGTGGTCTGTGCATCGTCCAAGGGCCTTGGGCTGGGCTGCGCAGAGGCGTTGGCGCAGGCCGGTGTAAACCTTGTGATGAATGCGCGCGGTGTTGATGCGCTGGAGGCTTCGGCAGAGGCCATTTCGGCGGCCTATGGCGTTGAGGTGACCACGGTGGCTGCGGATGTCACGACGTCGAACGGGCAGGCGGCCCTGATCGAGGCGGCGGGCGACGTCGACATTCTGGTCAACAATGCAGGCGGTCCCCCTCCGGGCATGTGGACGGACTGGGACCGTGATGATTTCATTGCGGCGCTGGATGCCAACATGCTGGCTCCGATCGCGCTGATCAAGGCGCTGGTGCCGGCCATGATGGATCGTGGCTGGGGCCGGGTGGTCAACATCACCTCGCAATCGGTCAAGGCGCCCATCCCGGTGCTGGGCCTGTCAAACGCGGCGCGCACCGGGTTGACGGGTTACGTGGCTGGCACGTCCCGGCAGGTGGCCGGATCAGGTGTCACCATCAACAATCTGTTGCCCGGCATACACGCCACGGCCCGCGCCGATGCACTGGATGGTGCTGTTGTCTCGGCACAAGGCATCACGCTGGAGGAGGCCCGCGCGAACCGTGCGGCCACCATTCCGGCGGGTCGCTATGGCACGCGTGAGGAGTTTGGGGCAGCCTGTGCGTTCCTGTGCTCGCAGCATGCCGGATTCATCGTGGGACAGAACCTGTTGCTGGATGGCGGGGCGACTGTGGCCACCATCTAGGTGGCGCGGGCGCAGGCAATCGTGGCCGATGGCAAGGGCACATTTTTTGGCACCATGTCTCGGCCACACCCCGGCCACTCCAGTTCAGGTTCAAAAAAGAAGGGAATCAAAACTTGGCCAAAGCTCAGCCCACGTTTTCATTGAAAGATCAGCTGTTTAACCCAGACTCTTTAGGTGATCTGGCGGATGAGTTCGCTGCCGGTGTGCCGGGCTTTGATCGCGCCGCCTTTCATGCGGCTGCGGTGTCGGGCATCGCAGAGCGGACCTTGCTTGAGTGTCTGGACTGGTTTGCGGACTGTGCGGAGCCTTACCTCGCCGCGGACTTTCCCACCATGGCGGCACAGTTGGAGGCGGCGATGCCCCCACCGCTTGATCCGTCGTTGCGCGATGATGATTTCGGGCGCTTCATTCACGCGGTGCCGGGTGTTCTGGCGGTGCGTCACGGGCTTGAGGCGCACCGCGACCGTGCCCTTGATCTGCTCTGGGCGGCCACGCAGCGGTTTTCCATGGAATTCTACATCCGCGCCTTTCTGAACCGCTGGCCAGACGAGACGCTGGCGCGCCTTGAGGCGTGGGCGGGGGATGACAATTACCACGTGCGCCGGCTGGTCAGCGAGGGCACGCGCCCAAAACTGCCATGGGCGCGCAAGGTGGAGGTGACGCCCGCTCAGGTCTTGCCGCTGCTGGATCGCTTGCAGGCGGATTCGACCCGCTTTGTCACCCGTTCGGTCGCCAATCACCTCAACGATCTGGCCAAGGATGATCCAGATACCGTTCTGGCCCGTCTTGAGGCGTGGGATGCCGACGGGACGCAGGCCCCGGCAGAGCGCGCATGGATGCGCCGCCATGCTTTGCGTACGTTGATCAAGGACGGTCATCCGGGTGCGATGGCGATGTTGGGCTATGCGCAGGACGTGCCGGTTGAGGTGTCTTTGGATGTGCCTGCACCACAGGTCGCACTGGGCGAGGCGCTTGCCTTTGAAGTCACTTTGCGCGCGGATCAGGACCTGCCTGTCATCGTGGATTACCGCATCCGCTTTGCCCGTCCCGGTGGCAAGAGCGGTGAGAAGGTGTTCAAGCTGAAGGTTGGACAGGTGCGTCGCGGCAAGCCGCTGGTGTTGAAAAAACTGCACAAGCTCAAAGCCAACGCGACCACGTTTGAACTGCATCCCGGCCAGCATGGGCTGGTTGTGCAGGTGAATGGGGTAGATCGGGCGGAAGGCATGTTCGAGATCGTAAAGTGAGCGGTCTGCTCAAACCCAAGGGCTCAGAACATAGCTGCCAAGTTGGAAAGCCAGGTAGACGAGCGCGCTGAACGTTATTCCAGTCATCAGAACCGGCTTGTCCGACAGCGGCAAATGATCCAGTAGGGTGCGCAGACTGGCGCCGAAACCGGGCCATTTTTCAGCCAGATGCAGGGCGGCAGAGGCAAAAATGGGAACGCCCCCGAGGAAAGCGGCCAGCAGGTAGGCGGCGGTCAGGTTTTCAAACCGCAGCGCGCCCGCCAGTGTGGGCAGAACCGCCTCCATGGCGACCCGCGTGTCGCCCCCAAACGAACCAAAGAGGGCCGCCGAACCGGCATATGTCACCAGCATCATGACCGCAAAGATCACAAAGCGCGTCACCGTATCAAAAAGAAGGAAATGCAGGCCGCCTGCACGACCACCACTGACCTGCCTCAGTGTTGCATAGACCATGCCGGAGGCCAGATTGACGATCAGGACAATGGGCAGGCCAGTGGTCAAAATCTGACGCCGGAACACCTGCCACGCAAAGGTGTCGCTGCGCAGGCTTGCCCAGAACCCGTCCACCCACAGCACATACTGAAAGACTGCGCCTGCAAGGCCAAGCACTGTCATCCAAAGCGTTGTGCGCAAAAAGGCGGCGGCCGGGCGCTCGGGTCCGTAAAACTGGTCGATCACGAACAGCGACTGTGCTGCAGAGGTGAAGTTTGCCTGCAAGACCTCGGTGTAGTAGGCGGATTTCTCTTTGCGCAGCAGTTTGTCCGAGCCAATCAGCGCCAGCAGGACGCAGGTGGCAAAACCCGATGTGCCGAACACCAGTTGCAGGATCGGTTTGAGCAGTTCGATCATCTCACCCATCTTTTGCGCCGCGTGCGTGCACTGTGCCAGACCACGCAGTCGCAGCCAAGGAAAACAGGGCGTTGCCATGCCTGCCTTGTGGCATGTCAGCCGTGGCTTTGCGGCGCTCCGTGCTGTTTCAAGGCAGCGACGGGACCGCGATGCTTGCGGGCACCGGCCCACCCTGATACCTCCCGACTGTTTTGATCGGGAATGGACATTCGCACGTGACTGACGTCGCCCCGCCACGGCTGGAAATCCGCGACATGGTGCGCGCCTTTGGTGGCCGCCGCGTGGTGGATGGTGTCAGCCTGTCCATTCAGCCGGGGCAGGTCACCTGCCTGTTGGGGCCGTCGGGCTGTGGCAAGTCAACCACGTTGCGCATGATTGCCGGTGTCGAGATGCAGGATTCGGGCGAGATTTACGTGGACGGTGCCCTGATTTGCGACACCCGCTTTCGCGTGCCGCCCGAACGCAGGGCCATCGGCCTGATGTTTCAGGACTTTGCCCTGTTTCCCCATCTGAGTGTTGCGGGAAACGTGGCCTATGGTCTGAGCGGGTCCCGCGCCGATAAACGTGCCCGGGTTGAAGAGATGCTGAAGCGGGTCCGTATGGAGCGTTTTGTTGACATGTATCCCCATCAGTTGTCCGGGGGAGAGCAGCAACGCATCGCGCTTGCCCGTGCGCTTGCGCCGCGCCCGCGCATCATGCTGATGGATGAGCCGTTTTCGGGTCTGGACAACCGTTTGCGCGATGGCATTCGCGATGAGACACTGGCGATCCTCAAAGAGGAAGACACGGCCGTCTTGCTGGTCACACACGAGCCGGATGAGGCTATGCGCATGGCTGACGAGATCGCGCTGATGCGCGACGGGCGTATCGTTCAGCAGGGTGCGCCCTACAACGTCTACACCCGGCCCGTGGATCGTGCATCTGTTGCCTTTTTCAGTGATGCCAATCGGTTACGGGCCACAGTTGAAGGCGCGCTTGCCATGACCCCCTTTGGTCGGTTTCTGGCCCCCGGCGTGCCGGACGGCACGGATGTGGACATCGTGTTTCGCCCGCAGCACGTCAAAATCGACTTTGATCGGGCCGGTGTCGGCCCCGGGCCCACCGCTGCGGACGGCACTGCGGCCCGTGCCACGGTCCAACGCGCGCGGTTCATGGGCAATGAGAGCCTTGTAGAGTTTCGTCTGGATCATGACGGGTCGATCATCAAGGTCACTGTTCCGGGCGTGTTTCTGCCCCAGGCAGACACCGTGATGTGGCTGCGCATCCGGCGCGACAAGTGTTTTGTCTTTCAATCCGAGGAGGGGCCGTAGTGGGACCCATGATTGTCGAATTCGGCCTTGGCACATCCTTGCGCCGTGGTGACTATACGCAGGCGGCGGAACGCGCGGTGCGCGCCGCCTTGTGGCGCAACTCGATCAATCTGGCTGAGTATATGGGCGTGGCCAAAGAGGATATGGTGATCGAAGTGCGCGTCGGCTGCGCACAGCCTGATGCGGTTGATGTGGATGTTCTGGCGGCGGTCTTTCCTTACGGTGAGACATCCTTTGTCGTGGAAAAGGGCGGTTTGGACGTGGTGCGCCCCGAGGGCACCGGAAACCCGACCGTCATGGCGCAGGCTGCGCTGATTGTGTCGGTGCAAACATGAAAGAACAGCGTTTGATCATCGAAATGGCCCAAGGGGTCGACCTGCACGGACGCGATGACACCAAGGCGGCCCGGCGCGCGGTCGAGCAGGCCTTGCAGGGCGCATCCTTGCCGATCTTCGGCACGTTGGGTGTGGATCGCGAGACAATGCGGGTTGTGGTCCATATCGGCGCGCCGCGACCTGAGAGTGTTGATGTGGACGTGATCGCGGGTTTGCTGCCTTACGGTGCGGTTGAAGTGGTCGTCGAGGCCGGCGGGCTGGATGTGCCCGTGGCGGGAGAGGTGCATGTGATGGCAGTGGCCGCGATCGAGGTGTTTTTGCCCGTGCGGTGAAGGGCGGGTGTGAGCCCATATTTCCGAATGCTGTGGTCTCCACGAATGTCGGCTCTTTTGGCGGTGCAACAAAAACTGTGAGCCTCAACCCGTCCACAGTGCCTTCGCGCATGGTTCGTGTCTGTTCAAAATGACTTGGGTAGTCCGCCATCTTGGTTGTAGTCTTCAAATTCCCAACCAAAGTAGCGGGAAAGGCGAGGCGCAATTTCACTCCAGTCCTTGCCTTTGACGCGATCTACGATCCAACTGACTTCCTTTTCGATTTCGTCTTCGTCAAACTCGTGGACAAATAAGTAGTGCCTTCCAAAGATGTTTTTACGAACTGTTTCGTGAGTCGGGTCGGCGGAACGCCTTGTCATGATATTCTCTTCAAACCAGCGCGGAGTGCAGACCATCACATTGAATATGTCTCCGCCCTCAACATTTGCCGGACCGATATCCATATCAACCATGGCAAAGAAATACTCTGGGTTTTCAGGATAGAACTGTTGGGAATGATCATCCCATATGCAGAAGCGTTTTATCTCAGCTTTCATCGACGTCCTCATTGTCCGCTGTCAATAATTCACTTGTAACTATATGCGCCCTGAACAAAGTGGGATAGCTCGCTCGGGTTCGATTAGCCGACCTTGGCGCAGCTGCAGCGAACGGCCGCAAAGTCCCGCAAAGCAGACCTCGCCCAGCCCAAGCCGGGCGGTTGACTGCCCGTGGGGTGGCGATCAGACCGTGACGCTACTGCGATTTATAGTCTCCACATACATCTGCCCGCTTCGCTGTTTGCGACAGACGTCATATCGCCATCCCACCGGGACGGGCTGGCGATTGCCCGGCGCCTTCGGCTTGACTCCGGGCTGATCAGAGCGCCGTTCAAACGGCAAGAAGGTCCCGCAAAGCCGCCATTCGAACCTCTTCCTTGATCACTGGGGAATTGGGCTGTTTTGGAACGCTGGGACCAGCACGTACACGTGGCGGCAGTGTCAGCAGTGGCTCAGGTCGATCCGCCGGCTGATCCAGACCACCTCAAAAATTCGGGTCGTAGTCTGCCAACCGCTTGCCCGGTTCGTCCACGAACATCTCGGGCAGGGCTTCTGCGGACTGGATAAGGTCGACGCGGAACACGCGGAAATCATTGCGTAACTCGCACCACGCGGTCAGGGTCCAGACCCGTCCCCAGTATTCCATATGGAGGGGTCTGATGGTGCGTGTGGTGATCCGGTCCCCTTTGGAGTGATAGGTCAGGCGCAGCTTTTGCCGCGCCCGGATGGCCGCGCGCAAGGTCGGCATCTGCGCAAACCCGCGCACCGCATCGGCAAAGGGGTAGACGGCGAATTTCCATTTGTCTGCGTCAGCCACGGTGCGCTCGGGCAGTACGGCGTCGATCTTGTCCGCGAGGGTTTGGGCCGCCGCTTTCAGAGTGTCATCGGCGGCTTCGGCCACGATGGCCATGCCGAGGTTGAGCGCCTCCAGTTCTTCGACCGTCAGGGTCAAAGGCGGCAGGCTGATCGCTTCGGTGATCATGTAGCCCACACCGCGTTCGCCCTGCACAGGCACGCCAGAGGCCACCAGCGTGTCCATATCGCGGTAGATGGTGCGCACCGACACCTCGCAGGCCTCCGCGATCGCTTGTGCGGTGTGTAGTTTTCCGTCGCGCAGGATCTGGATGATGTCAAAGAGGCGGTCGGTGCGGCGCATGTTACTCCTGTTGCAGCTGGATGGGGGCGTGGCGCATGTCCATGCCTTCGGGCGAGATCATGGCCATGAAGGGCTGCGCTGCGGGGTGTTCGAACATCTGCGCGGCGGCAGCCTTGGCCGCCTCCAGCGAGGTCCAGGTGATGTGGTCGGTCCACAGGCCCGTCTCGTCGACGGACAGGGTACGTGTGATCATGGCGCCAGTGCTGCGCAGGAACGGGCCCATGTCATCTGCAGCCGCGACAAAGGCGGCGGGGTCCGTGCCGTCGACCAGTCGGAAGTTCACGACTTCTGCGACCGGGTGTGTTGTGCCTGATCCTTCGGCTGCTGCTGCATGGGCGATGGTGGCGGCCAAGAGGGTGGTCATTGTGATGCGCATCGATGTCTCCTGTGGTTCGAGCGGTGATACGCCGGGTTTAGCCCTGTCCAACTGACACTAACCTGTCAGTTGCCTTCGGGCCAGACGGATTTTTTCTGATTTTGCACCTCACATCATCGCCAAATCCCCTGTGATGACTGGTCGTCGTGCTGTGCCGCCCATATCAAGCAGGCCAACAGGCGACATGTGTCGCGCGGATAGGGAGACTTTGAGATGCTGAACAATATTGGATTGCCGGGCATTCTGCTGATTGCAGTTGTGGTTCTGGTGCTTTTTGGCCGGGGCAAGATTTCGAGCCTGATGGGCGAAGTGGGCAAGGGCATCACCAGCTTCAAGAAAGGCATCAACGATGGCCAGAAAGAGCTGGAAGACGAAGCCGCGGCAGAGGCCAAGGACATCACGCCAGAGGCCGAAGAGGTCGTGGTGAAGTCCGAAAAAGACAAGGCCTGATCCATGTTCGACCTCGGCTGGACCGAGATGCTGGTGGTCGGGATCGTCGCGTTGATCGTGATCGGCCCCAAGGATCTGCCTGTGCTGTTTCGAAATGTCGGCCGCTGGGTGGGCAAGGCCAAGGGCATGGCGCGTGAGTTTTCGAGCGCCATGAACCAGGCGGCGGACGAGGCGGGCGTGAAAGACATCCAGAAGACCATCAAGACGGCGAGCAACCCGATGGGCGCTGCGATGGACGGGGTGAAGGATGCGGCCAAGGACGTCACCTCGACCCTGAACAACCTCGATCCGGAAAGCACGACCGGCAAGCTGGCCGCTGAAAAGGCGGAGCGCGCTGAAAACGCACGTAAAATTCAAGCGGCAACCGCCCGCGCCCAGGCCGAGCGCAAAGCCAAGGAGGCCGCGGACGCCTTGAAAAAGGCCGAAGAGCTGGAGGCCGCAGCGCCGCCTGCGCCCCCTGTGAAAGAGGCAAAAGATGGCTGACACATCGGACGTGGATGACAGCACAGCGCCATTGATCGAGCATTTGGCCGAATTGCGCACGCGGCTGATCCGGTCGGTCATTGCGTTTCTGATCGGTATCATTCTGGCTTTTGCAGTGGCGGAACCGATCCTGCAATTCCTGCTGGGGCCCATCGAAGAGACGTTGCGCGAACTGGGCGATCCGTCCCCGACGATGCAGTATACCTCGCCGCAGGAATATCTGTTCACGCTGTTCCGCATCTCGATGGTGTTCGGATTTGCGCTCGCTTTTCCGGTGATCGGATTCCAGATGTGGCGCTTTGTGGCGCCGGGCCTTTACCGGCAGGAAAAGAATGCGTTTCTGCCGTTTCTGATCGCGTCGCCGGTGATGTTCTTTCTGGGTGCATCCTTTGCGCATTTCGTGGTCACGCCGCTGGCGATGGCCTTTTTCCTTGGATTTGCCGATGTGCCGTCGATCATTGCAGGTCTGATGAGCGGCTTTGTCAGCCCCGAGGTCGTGCCGGATGTGGCTGTGCCTGCGGCCCCGGAAACAAGCGAAGGCATTCGCATTACCTTCTTTGGGAAGGTCAACGAAAGCCTTGATATCACCTTGAAATTCATCATGGCCTTCGGCCTGTGCTTTCAGCTGCCCGTCCTGTTGACCCTGATGGGCAAGGCAGGGTTGGTCAGCGCTGAGGGCCTTGCCAATGTGCGCAAATACGCGATGGTCGGCATTCTGGTGCTGGCCGCACTCGTGACGCCCCCTGACGTGATCACCCAAGGGATCTTGTTCTCGCTGGTCTATGGCCTGTACGAAATCTCGATCTTTCTCGTGGCCCGTGTGGAGAAAAAGCGCGAGGCCAAGCTGCGCGCCGAAGGATATTACGACGACGAGGATGATCTGGGCGATCTGCCCGAGGACGATGCCAAGTCATGATCGCAAGGAAGGGGCGTTTCAAGTGATCGACGATCCCATGGACCGCATCGCGGCGGCGCTTGAGCGGATGTCGCCGGCGCCGATGGCGGCACCCGATTTTGACGCCAGCAGTGCCTTTGTCTGGGGCACCGAGCCGGATCGGCTGGAACCGGTGACAGAAGTGTCCCGCATTCCGCTGGATTTGCTGTTGGGGGTCGAGCGGTCACGCGACACGCTGCTGGCCAACACACGCCAGTTTGCCGAAGGCCTGCCCGCGAACAACGCCCTTCTGTGGGGCGCGCGAGGCATGGGGAAATCCAGCCTTGTCAAGGCGATACATGGCGCTCTTGAAGTCGATTATCCACAGTTGAAGATTGTGGAACTGCATCGCGAAGACCTGCCTTCCGTGGGCCGCCTGTTGGCTGTGTTGCGGCAGGCCGAACAGGCGCGCTTTGTGCTGTATTGCGACGACCTCAGCTTTTCCCATGACGATCAGCACTACAAATCGCTCAAGGCGGTGCTGGATGGCGGGATCGAGGGGCGCCCTGAGAACGTGATCCTTTATGCGACGTCCAACCGCCGTCACCTGATGCCCCGCGACATGATCGAGAATGAGCGGGGCAGCGCGATCAACCCGTCCGAGGCGGTTGAGGAAAAGGTGTCCTTGTCAGACCGCTTTGGCCTGTGGCTGGGCTTCCATGCCTGCAATCAGGATCAGTACCTTGCCATGATCAGGGGCTATTGCGCAGCCTATGGCGTCGAGATTGACGATGACACCCTATGGGCCGAGGCGATCGAATGGCAGGCCACGCGCGGGTCGCGGTCGGGCCGGGTGGCATGGCAGTATTTCTGTGATCTGGCCGGGCGACGGGGGGTGAGCCTGTCCGCCTGACCCGTGGGGGGGCATCAGGTGGCGATCAGCTTTGCCTCGTACCCGCGCAGGCAACGCGCAGCCATGGGGCCATAATCCCCCAGATCAGGGAACAGACGGTCGATTTCGCGCCGGGCGCATGCGTTCACGGCCCCCAATGCGACCGCGCCGGGGTAGAGTGTTTCACTCCAGAGACCGGCACTGCGCACCAAATGGTGCTGATCCAGAAGGATGTGGCAATAGGTGATCGTTCCGCCAGCCTTGCGGTAGACACCGTCCATGCCGAGCAGATCAATGGCCCGCACCAGCACCTGATCCTCGCCAAACAGCATTTCGGCGCGCCAATCGGACAGCAGCAGCGCGTGTTGCGGTGAAACGATCAGGTCAGAGCGGTTTCCAAAGGTCCCCTTGCTGATCACGACCGGGGCGAGATCACCTAGCGCGGGCACCGTGGTTTGACCGGCCCAGCGGATAGGTTGCGCGCCCAGGTGGGCAGTGTTGACCAGATCACCGGGCCCCAGTTCCTCGATCCGGATCGGTCCTGCGGGCGTGTCGATCAGGCTTCCGGCTGCAAAACATACCACCTGTGCCCCAAGCCCCAGATGCGGAGTGTTGTCGTCGTTTTCAACGATTCCGCCGGTGGTGAGGTCCGTATCGGGCGGCGGAAGGCCGTCGGGAAAGACAAGGAAATAACCGTCCTCGCCTGCGTCACTCAGATCATTGTCATTGTTCAGGTCGACATCGATCACCGCCACTTGCCACGTGGTCGTTCCGTCCGTCACAGTGAACGTATAGTCCCAGATGATCTGCTGTTCGTTGCCGTCGATAAAGACGGTTTGCTGCCATGCGCCGCCAATCCGTTCGTTGACGTCTACGAATTCGTTGGCGTCTCCGTCGCCGTTGAACACGGTTGCGCCATCGTTCTCGTTGACCACGAATGACGTTGTCGGACCGGAATAGCGCCACGTGCCGGACGGCGCAAAGTTATAGTCGACGGGATTGCCATCGACGGTCGTCTGGGTGCCGCGCAGGGCGAACCCGTAAGAATAGAACACTGGCATCGATCCGAGCCAATCCAACTGCTTTCTCTGGATTGTTTCTGCTTGTGCAACAGGGCGTCGGTGGGGCCGATTGGCGCGGTTTGTGCAAAATCAAAGGTGATAGTGCGGCAAATCTGCGAAAATCACTCGCAAAGCGCGAAGGACATGTGCCCGGTGTCCGGCTGTGATCCTGTGCCAGCCAAGCTGCGCAGAGGCTCTGGCCGGGGGCAGGCCCGTCTGTCCAGACCCCGCTTAGGGCAGGTAATTGGACGGATCGACGCTGTCAAAGCCGTCGCGCACCTCGAAGTGTACAAAGGCCTGATCGGCGCTGTCGCGCAGTTGGGCAATCGCCTCTCCGCGTTTGACCGCATCCCCTTTGTCCACTTTGACGCCGTCCACGTTGGCATAGACCGTCAGCAGGTTGTCGGGGTGGCGCACCACGATGATGGGCACGCCCTCGGCGCTTTTGGTGATGGCGGCGACGGTGCCTGCGGCGGCGGCGTTTACGGGGGCGCCGGGTGCGGCCTTGATGTCGATGCCGTCATTGCGCCCTTTGGAATAGCCCCTGATGATACTGCCCTGCACGGGAAGCTGCATTGCGGCACTGTCGCTGGGTCGGGTGGTCTGGCCGACGTCAGCCACGGGTTCGGATGTGGCAGGCGCGGCCGCGGTTGCGGCGGGTGCCGTATCGTTCGGGGGCAGGGCCTGCGTCGCACTTGGCGGCGTGGGTGTGGTCGACCCGGTGCCGGGCGGGGTTGCAGCACTGGTCGTGCTGGCCGGCGGTGCGACACGGGCAACCGGGATGAGCAGGTACTGCCCCTCGCGCACCGCGAAATCGGTGCCCAGTCCGTTCCATTCAGCCAGAGACTTGGCGGGCACCTGGTAGAGCCGCGCGATAGTAAAGGCGGTCTCGCCCCGTTCGACCTGGTGGCGGATGGGTTCCTGACCGGTGTCGGGCAGCGCGGTGCTGACCACGGGCGGGGTTGCGGGCGTGGGCCCTGCGCGATCAATGGCAGAGCCGGCCAGCGTGGTCACATCCACCCCGGTTGGTGCGCCGATCGTCCCGGTCGGTTCGGACACGCGGCGGGGCAGGGCGATGATTTCATCCTGTCGCAGCGGCACATCCACCTCGATCCCGTTGAACCGCCCCAGTTCGTCCGCCGGCAGGCCGACGCGCTGCGCCACATCCGTGAGCGTATCGCCACGCCGTGCCACTGCCACCTGGTAGTTGGGGTAAGAGATCACGCCGCGCGCGTCCGGTTCTGGCCGGTCCACCGTGGCATTGCGCGCCGCTTCGCGCGTGTTGAACCCGCCTTCGGGCCCGCGCAGGTCGAAATCGAGCGGGGTGTCGCAGGCCACGAGCGCGCCCAGGGACAGCGTGGCGATCATGATGCGCCCGAAGCGCGCACGGGGGTGGGTCGGAGTCATCTGCGTCGTCCTCTGCCGGGCCCCTCTGTTTGGGGGTATTGCCGGATCATGGCACCATGTCTGGTACCGCCTCGGGTATGTTTTACACCAGTTTTACTCTTTCCCCAAGCCCTCGAGCAGGGGGACAAAGCGCACGTCGCGTAATTCGTGATACTCAAGCCCGGTCTCGGTCTTGTTGACCCGGATCAGGCTTTGCACTGCATCCGACTGACCCACGGGCAGCACCATGATTCCGCCGACTTTCAGCTGTGCCAGCAAGGGGCCGGGCGGGTCTTCGGCGGCGGCTGTGAGGATGATCCGGTCAAAGGGGGCTTGATCGGCCAGTCCGTGGCTGCCGTCCCCGGTGATGGCCGTGATCGTATGCAGGTCAAGCGCGTCAAAGATGTCGCGCGCCTCGTGCACCAGACGGCGGTGTCTGTCGATGGTGTAGACCCGGCGCGCCAGTTTCGCGAGGATTGCGGCCTGATATCCCGATCCGGTCCCGATCTCGAGCACCTTGTCACGCGGGCTGACGTTGAGCGCCTGCGTCATCAGCCCCACGACGGAAGGCTGGCTGATCGTTTGCCCGCACGGGATGGGCAGTGGCATGTCTTCGTAGGCCCGTTCAGCAAAAAGCCCACGCACAAAGGGCCCCCGGTCGATTGCCTCCATCGCCTCGAGCACCCGCTTGTCCGTCACTCCGCGCGAGCGCAGGGCGTAAAGGAACTGCATTTTACGGGTGGCGAGGTCGTCTTCACTCATGTGGCGATGGCCCCCAGAGTGTCGAACATGTCGTGGGCCGTAAAGTCGGCGCGCATCGGCGTGACCGAGATGTAGCCGTCCAGATTGACCGCTGCGTCCGTGCCGGGCGCGGTTTGCACCTGTTGGTTGCCCCCCTTGATCCACAGGAACTGGCGACCGGACGGGGATGTTGTCGCTTCGGTGTGAAAACCAACGCCGGGGCGCAGTCCTTGGGGCACAAGTGCGATGCCTTTGACCTCCGCGGCGGCCACCGGGGGCACGTTCACATTGTAAAAGAGGTGATAGCCCGGCTGGTTCCTTGGCGTGTTGGCGATTATCCGCTCAATCACATCCTTGCCGTGGGCCAGTGACGCCTCGAACGGATCATCAAGGTCGCGGTTTGCGGGGCCGAAATACTGGGACAGCGCAATCGAGAGCACGCCTTGCAAAGCCCCTTCAATTGCCCCGCCCAGCGTGCCGGAATACAGCGCGTTTTCGGCCGAGTTGTTGCCCCGGTTCACCCCGGACAGGATCAGGTCGGGGGCTGCGTCCATCACTTCGAACAGCCCTGCCAGCACGCAGTCTGCCGGGCTTCCCTCGACCGCAACGCGGTTTGGGGCAATCTGTTGGATCATGAAGGGGCGCGCATAGCTGATGCAGTGCCCGACGCCGGACTGTTCAAAGGCAGGTGCCACAGTCCAGACCTCTCCGCCCGGTCCAGCGAGGTCATGGGCGATGGTTTCAAGCACAGTGAGGCCGGGGGCCGAAATGCCGTCGTCATTGGTGATGAGAATGCGCATGGTTTGCCCTTTTCTTTCCTTACTATGGGCCGGGTGCGCGTGGGGCAACTGCGGGAGCCTTCGGCGAGGATTTTTTTGAAACAGAGAAGGGGGACCGTGGCCTGTGGGTTACGGACGGCGCGCGCTGTAGCCATGCGAGACGCGGGAAGGCGGTCCTTTGGCAAAGGGGTGGGCGTGGATGTCACGGAAACCGGCCCGGGACAGCATGTCCTGTGCGCTGTCCGGCGGGTAGGCGGCGTTGCCCCAGCGCCAGCGGACCAGTGCCGTGCACCAGTGCGGTTTGGAGATCGCCATGACCAGCCGCCCGCCGGGACCCAACCGCTCAAACAGCCATCTCAGCGCCGAGGCGGGATCATCGAGGTGTTCGATCACATGGGCGCAAAGCACGACATCCTGTGGCGGGACCTCCGGCATTTCGGTTCCGAGCCCTGCGTGAATGGCCCGCGCCTGAGGCAATCGGGACGTGGCGGACGCCAGCATGGCGGGCGAAATGTCGGTGAGTGTCAGTGTACCCGGCGCACCATGCGCGCTGATCCATGCGCTTGCAAAGGCCCCGGTGCCGGTGCCGACGTCCATGACCTTTGGCTGCGGTGCGACCGGTTTTGGGCACTGCGCCATAAGCCCTTGGTACGCCTCGACAAAGCCAAGTTTGGAAATGCCGTCCTGCCAGCCCGTTTCAGCCGCATCATAGATGCGGGCGAGTGTGCGCCGCCCTGTGGCGGGGCGGGGTCGGTCAAAGCGGGGTGTGAGACGCAGCATGGTCAGCACTCAGCCATGGCTTGGCCGTCACATCAAGTGTCGAGTGCGGTCAGGATCCGTTTCGCCTCTGCCATCGGGTCGGCAAGGGGGCTGCGGTCTTCGCCCGGATGGAAGCGGGCGCGGGTGGCGGTGGGCATCGGCGCGGGTGTTGCGATGTGCACGCGCGGACCTGTGCGCGTGGTTTCGGCCTGCCATGAACGTGCCAGCGCAATCTGTGCCGCCTTTGTCGCGCCGTAGCTGCCGTAGAACGGGGCGCCTGCCTGCGGATCGTCAAGGAACAGGGCCGTTCCGTCTGTCCCCAGCAGTGGCGCAACGTAAGTGATCAGCGTGGCGGTAGCGGTGACATTGCCGGCCACCGACTTGCTCATGTCCTTGGCGTCGATCATGGCCGCGGGGGCCAGAGGGGCTGCGTGAATGGCCGTGTGCGCCCACAGATCCAAGCTGCCCCAGCGGTCATGTATGCCCCGGCACAGCGTCTGCATCGCCGCCTCGACGGTGATGTCCATGGGCGCAAGGGTGGCTGAGCCGTCAAGCGCCTTGATCTGGTCATCGAGGTCTTCGAGTGCGCCGGTGGTCTTGCCTACCGCGATGATGTGATGCGTGGGCGCAAGGGTGAGGGCCAGAGCATGGCCAAGGCCGCGCGAGGCGCCTGTGATGAGTGCTGTTTTTGTCATGTCGGCGTCTTGCCCCGCACGGTGCGGGGCGTCAAGCGGCCGCACGCGGTCGGGCGCGCGCAGGAATGCGCAAAGTGCGGGTGCCGTTTGCGGTGTTCAGGATCACAGCGCCCTCATCGATGGCAATGACAGTCCCGCGTCGCAGCGTGTCGCCGACACGCACGGTTGTGATTGTGCCATCGGCATGGCGCATCAGGGCGTGCCGGGTGTTTTCACTGGTAAACGTCCCGATCAATTGCAGGGTGCGCATGGGCAGGACGCGCGTTTGGGTCGCCAGGCTGGCGGTGGTGGAATTGGTCGTGTCGGACATGATGCCTCTGGTTGATTGACTGCAAGGGGCAGGCGCTAACACGGGTTTCGGGCATGCAAAATGGCACAAATGTCGCATGGGCCAAGAGTCGCCCATTGACGTTGCGGAATGAGATCGCCTGCGCTTTTGGGGCGCAGGCGACACGTGCGGCACTGCCCGCACAGGTCAGGGAGTGGGAGGCGCTTTGCTGACCCTTCGTTGTGTCGTGCCGCTCTTGCTCTGAGGGATGTCAGATGTATTTGCGGTCCGGAATAGCCCCTTTGTCGATCAACAGCTTGACCATCGCGGGGTACTTCATTTTTTGAATGGGGCTCGTCTTTGGCTCTTTCTTCTTGACCTGATCAAAGACTTTCGGTGCTTTTTTCCGTGTGTTGTACTCCATGTGAAGGTCGATCATCTGCTTCATCAGTTTGAGCAGTGACGCATCGTTCACGTTTTCAAAGCCGCAGATCGCCAGCTTCTTGGCATCCATTTTCACGAGTTCCGCACCAGCGGACAGCCCTTTTTGTTCCCTGATGGCCTCTATGATCAGGAAGGCTTTCCATTTGATGCCAGACTTTTTGCAGGCGTTGCTCGCTTCGACGTCATCGTCCATGTACATGGCGATCATGATGTCCTTGACCGCGGCCTTGTTCGTGGCGCCCAGACGCTCGGTGACGACGCCCACCTTGCCATAGCGGCTTTCGCATTTCTTTTCGGCGATCTTGCGTATGATCTTGTTGAGCGGGCTGCCCTTTTCAAAGCGGGTTTCGTAGAACGCGCCCAGCAGGCGCTTGTTGAACAGATCGCGGAATTCCTTGTTCAGCACCCGACCCATCACATCCAGTTTCGAGGCGGCCTCGGACTGGGCACCGGCCATGATCTTGTCCAGCGCGCCTTTCAACTGACCATCAAGTTTGATGCGCGGGTTCGCGTCGGGGCCGACGAAATCGGTGTAGATTTTGTAGCCCTTCGGGTCTTCGCTGATAAAGTTCAGTTTTGCGGCGGCGTCTTTCCCGGCGTTCTTGATGACGAAGGAGAGGAAGACCGGGCTCAGCGCGCGGTTGTTCAACATTTCGTCGACGTTGGCGGGAAAGTTCTCTCCTGCAATCTTGACAGGCATTGCGTGTTCCTTTCGATGTCCAGTGTCGCGGCCGGTTCAGGCCGGGTTCACATGGGAAACACCGAGGGCAGGGAATTTATTCACGGTGGTGTGAGAAAAATTCATACGACCGGCAGAACGCGTTTGTAGCGAAACGCCATTTCAGCAAGGTGGCGCAGTGCATCTTGGGGCAGCGCAGCGTTTGCATCGAGGTAAAGCGCGCGCGGCGCAGCGTAGCGGAACGCATCAGGAAAGTCTGATTGCATCCGTGCACACAGGTCCGTTTTGCAGTCCACAAACAGCCCCAGCGCGTCCTGATCCGCCTTCCAGCTCATCCGCAGCGTCGTTCCGCCCCTGAGCGGTCGCCACGCGGGTTCACCCCATTTCAGTGACTCGGTCAATTCTGTTGCGGGCTGTGCCTCGGCCACATCAAACGCAATGGTTCGCGCCGTCAAAAGGTGCTGTTGTGCGTGTTGTGGCCACAAAGCGATGACATTCAGGATATCCGGGCTGAGCGGCTGCATGGCCAATGCTCGCACATTCTGTTGACGGTTTGTGTCAACAGATGGTGATCACTCGGCCGCCTTCATCTCGAACCCTTTTTCGATCATGTCCGCGGGTTTAACCGGGTATTCACCGGAAAAGCAGGCGTCGCAATATTGCGGGCTGGCGCTGTCGCGCCCCTTGGCTTCGCCGACGGCGCGGTACAGCCCGTCCAGCGAAATGAACTTGAGGCTGTCGACGCCCAGATGGTCGGTCATCTCTTCCTCGGACATTGTCGCGGCGAGCAGTTTTTCGCGTTGCGGCGTGTCGACGCCGTAAAAACAGGGCCAGGCTGTGGGCGGGGAGGCGATGCGGAAATGGACTTCTTTGGCGCCGGCATCAAGGATCATTTCCTTGATCTTGCGCGAGGTCGTGCCCCGCACCACCGAGTCGTCCACAAGGATCACCCGCTTGCCCTTGATCAGGGCGCGGTTGACGTTGAGTTTGAGGCGCACACCCATGTTGCGGATCTGCTCGGTCGGTTCGATGAAGGTGCGGCCCATATACTGGTTTCGAATGATCCCCATGGCGTAGGGGATGCCGGATTCCAGCGAATAGCCAATCGCCGCCGGGGTGCCCGAGTCCGGCACGGGGCAGACCAGATCAGCCTCAACCGGGGCTTCCTTGGCCAGTTCCCGCCCGATGTTCTCGCGGGTCTCGTAAACGCTGCGGCCACCGAGGATGCTGTCAGGGCGGCTGAAATACACGTGTTCAAAGATGCAAAAACGCGATTTTTGGGGGCGGAAGGGGTGGTGGCTTTCAACGCCGGCCTCTGTGATGACGACCATCTCGCCCGGCTCAATCTCGCGCACGAATTCGGCGCCGATGATGTCCAGTGCGCACGTCTCCGAACTCAGCACCCAACCTGTGGGCAATTGACCCAGAACCAGCGGGCGCACGCCCAGCGGATCGCGCACGCCGATCAGTTTGGTGCGGGTCATGGCCACAACCGAAAACGCGCCCTCGACCCGGCGCAGGGCGTCTTCCATACGTTCGGGAATGTTGCGTTGCAGGGACCGCGCCATCAGATGGATGATGCACTCGCTGTCGGACGAGGATTGAAAGATCGATCCACGCTCGATCAGTTCGCGCCGCAGCGCGTCTGCATTGGTGATGTTGCCATTGTGGGCAATGGCCGCCCCGCCCATCGCGAATTCACCAAAGAAGGGCTGGACGTCGCGGATGGCGGTTTGCCCCTTGGACCCGGTGGTCGAATAGCGCACATGGCCGATCGAAAGGGCGCCGGGCAGGGTTTCCATCACTTTTTGCGAAGTGAAGTTGTCGCGCACATAGCCGAAGCGGCGGGCAGAGTTGAAGCCGTGGTCTGGATGGTAGGACACGATACCGCCTGCTTCCTGTCCGCGGTGTTGCAGGGCGTGCAGGCCAAGGGCGACAAAGTTGGCAGCGTCTACCGTGCCGAGCACTCCGAAAATGCCGCACTCCTCTTTCAACTTGTCGTCGTCAAACGGGTGGGCAGGGGGCATAAGCGCATCGGCGTCTTGGTCGGACACGGGGCAGCTCCGAATCCGTGGAAAGGGTTAGCCGGGGTGTAGCA
>JBCBDZ010000041.1:0-21239 GCA_038529225.1 Pseudomonadota bacterium
CACCACGTTCCGCTCCACCATATGTCAGGCGGAAAGTCCGGTAAAAACGCTGGATCGTCTGGATGTGCGCCCGGTCGAAGGGGACCACGGGGTTGAGATTCATTTCGACGTGCGCGCCCGGTCGTTTCTGCACAATCAGGTCCGCAGTTTCGTCGGCACGCTGGAACGTGTCGGAGCTGGGTCATGGCACCCTGATCAGGTGCGCGAGGCGCTTGAGGCGCAAGACCGGGCAGCCTGTGGGCCGGTCTGCCCGCCGACAGGTTTGTATCTGGCCGGCGTGGGGTATCCCGACGACCCGTTTGCGTCCGGGGCGTCCTAGTCGAGATCCATCAGCCCGGCCCCTGCACCGCTGGAACGGGAGGCTTCGCTGTCAGGCACATAGGTGCGCGAGGCAAGATCCTGCATCTGATCAAACAGAGCTGTCCCAATGTGCACCCGCGCCGGGCGCGTTCGCGCACTGGGGTCGGTCAGAGACAGGCGCACCCGGATTTCGGCGGATGTTGCATTGGTTTCTGCCTGACACGGCAGGCTTGCCAGCCAACTGATCAGCAGCGCGCGCCGCCCTGTATCCGGTTCCGAGACGCGCACGGGCTGTTCGGAAACCGACGCGGTTTCGATCACGGCCTCGATCTGATGGGCAAGGTCCACGATGGTGCCTGAGTCGTTCAGCGCCTCGGAAAGCGGCGCCTCGGGCCCACCATCGGCCAGATGGCGGGTTGCCATCGCGCCAAAGGCCAATGCCTGCGCGGGCGGGACCGCCGCCCCTGTTGCCGCCTTGACCGCGAGGGCCTGAATTTCAGTCCACGATTTTTCCGTCATGCCAGCACCGGTAGCCACCAATCATCTGCGTCAGGCGACAGTTCATTCCCCAGAGGTGCACCCTGGGCCAGAGTGATCCGGGTCCACAGGTCGGACTTGGGGTCGAACTTGGTCGCACCAAAGAAACTGAGCTTGCAACGCAGCATATCAATGGGGCGACAGGTCGCAGCAATCAGATTGTCGCGGATTTCGGCATAAGGGTAGCAGGCCAGGACCGCGATACGGGCGCTGGCATGGGCATGTTCGGGGTGATCCGTCAGGAAGCTTGAAACGCTCTGATCCTGCGCGGGCAGGTCCGCATGCAGGGCAGCGACCCGGCGGGCGATGTCCAGAGGGGTTTCCAACTCGGCCCCACCATCGGCAAAGCGATCGCCAAGGCGCGGTTCCAGCTTGGCCTCGCTCACATACCAGAACCGGCGGCACATTGCGGGGTCTTGGTAGTCTTTCTCCAACGCCCAGCGCCAGTCCGCCTCGATCGCCGCGCGCAGCGCGTCCGTACCGGCAAACGGCGTCGTCAGTGGTCCGAACGGATCGCCCATACAGTCGGTCAGGCCGTCCACCTCGTCCGGGAAGGCTTCGATCAGCAGCGCAAGGAGCAGTTCCTGCAAGGGAACGCTCTGGTTTTGTGCGGCTTGCCACAGGGTTTCGATCGGCGATGGGCCGTTCAATGTTTCGAGGTGCGGCAAAAAATCGGCCCATTCACCTTCGAGGTCACGCAAGATGGCATCGTGATCGGGCGCGGGCACGCGCCACTCTTCAAGATGCCGCGCGGCACGCGCGCCCAATGCAACAATCCGGGCCCTCTGGGCAGTACTGAGATCATCAAGTGCGCGCACCCGGGCAAAGGCGGTTTCCCGCGCCAGCATCCAGTTGTTGAAAAGGACGGGGTGAGTCACGAGGAACGGCGCCATGCCGAGGCCCGTTGCATTGCCGACCCCGAAATGGCGCGCAAGCTTGGGCTCAAGCGGCGCGCCACCGACATGTGCGACGAGGTCGAGCGTGAAATGGCGGATCATGTACACGGCCAGCATTTCGGCGGCGAAGGGGCCGCTGAGCCCGTCGCGTGTTTCAATCAGATGGCGGTCGGCGATGCCGAACTTGCCGTTGCCGTAGACCGCCGTCGTGCGCATCAGATAACCGATGTCGCGGATCATGGCCGCGTCTGGTTGCTTGCCCGATTTCAGTGCGGCGACGGTTGCGTCCCACATGCGCACGGATTTGTTTGCGCGGCTGAGCACAAGATCCTTTGGGCTGAAACGCCCCGCTTCCTGCAGCGGAGCCTGCGCGGCAATCCGGTCAATTTCGTCGAGGTTCGGGGTGCCGTCGTACAGCACAAAGGCTGCATCCCATGCCGTTGCGATCACCCGGTCGCTGCGTTGATCGGCAGGCAGGTCGTTGGAAATGGCCACAAGCGAATAGGTATGTCCGCCCAGATCGACACTGTAGACGGCGCGCCCATGTCCGTCGGGCGACATGTCCCAGTGGGTGCACTGTACGTCAGCCTGTTCGGTGCAAAGGTGGCGGATCAAGACCCTTAGAAAGCTGAGGCGCGTGGGCATCATCGCGCCCATGCGGGCAAGCCGCATCACCTCGCCCGGGGGGCGCAGGTGCAGTGTGTGGGTGGCGTGATCCTTCATGGCCGTGATTAGGGGCGGGCTCGGCGATTTATGCAAGCGTTTTTCGACGCGAAAAACGGCTGGAAAGCGACGCGCTTTCCAGATGGGCGCCGTGGTTTCTGCGTCAGAAACCAACCGCAAACCGTGACGGTTTGCGCCTTGCCGTTAGCTTACATTTTTTGCTGCGTGTATTTCTTCAGCTCGGCCCGCGCCACTTGCCGGCGATGCACGGCGTCCGGCCCGTCCGCCAGGCGCAGGGTGCGCTGATGCGTCCATGCATGCGCAAGCGGCGTGTCCTGACTGATCCCCTGCCCGCCGTGCATCTGCACTGCCTCGTCGATCACCTTGAGCGACACACGCGGGGCGACCACCTTGATCTGGCTGATCCAGGGCGCGGCCGCGCGCGCGTCCCCCTGATCCATCATCCATGCCGCCTTGAGGCACAAAAGGCGCGCCATTTCGATCTCCATGCGCGCCTCGGCGATGATGTCGTAATTGGCGCCAAGCTGCGCGAGCGGCTTGCCAAATGCCTCCTTGGACAAGGACCGTTTGCACATCAGTTCCAACGCTGCCTCTGCCTGCCCGATCGCACGCATGCAGTGGTGAATGCGCCCGGGTCCAAGCCGCCCTTGCGAGATTTCAAACCCGCGCCCTTCACCCAGCAGCAGGTTTTCGGCAGGAACGCGCACGTCCGTAAAGCGGATGTGCATATGCCCGTGCGGTGCGTCGTCGTGACCATAAACCAGCATCGGGCGCAGCACTTCGATGCCCGGTGTTCCGGCAGGCACGACGATCATCGACTGTCGCTTGTGTTTTGGGGCCTCGTCGCCTTGGGTCTTGACCATGACGATATAGACCTTGCAGCGCGGATCCCCCGCCCCGCTGGCCCAGTATTTTTCACCATTCAGGACGTAGTGATCCCCATCCCGCACGCAGGACATCGAGATATTGGTTGCATCGGATGAGGCGACGTCAGGTTCGGTCATGAGGTAGGCGGAACGGATTTCGCCTTCGAGGAGTGGGGCGAGCCACTCCTGCTTCATCGCCTCCGTTCCATAACGTTCGAACACCTCCATGTTGCCGGTATCGGGGGCTGAGCAGTTAAAGACTTCTGCACCGAGTGGGGTTTTGCCCATCTCTTCGGCAAAATGGGCGTACTCCACTGTGCTGAGCCCGAATCCCTTGTCGCTGTCGGTCAGCCAGAAATTCCATAAACCGGCTGCCTTGGCCTTGGCTTTCAACCCTTCGAGGATTTCGCGCTGGCGTTCGGTGTATTGCCAGCGGTCGCCCTTGCCGACTTCGGCGGCGTATTCCTCTTCCATCGGCATGATCTCATCCCGGATCATGGTCGACACTCGCGCCAGCAAGTCGCGGTTTTCCGGGCGCAGCGTGAATGACATGTCCATGGTTCTGATCCTCCCTGTGGCTCTGCAAGGGTGACGGATTGGCGAGTCCGTGTCCAGCACGTGCGCGCTGCGGAAAGAGGCAATTTTTCGTCGCGAAAAATTGGCCGATTTCCTGCCGCAGGACATCCCGCCGGCGCGCGCGCTGTGTCCGTCCGCTCGGACTGCCTGCGAATTAGGCGACAGAACCACCGCGCAGGATGTTGAAAAGACAAGGCAGTTGCAGGTGACAGCGATATGTGCAGGCTGAAGACATGCCGAATACGCCACAGTATTTTGACGAGATGCACGGGACCGGCGCCAACCCACGCCCGCCATACGAGGCGTATTGCAGGTGGTTTGCGGGCGAAAACAACGCCCGTCTGCTCAAAAAATCAGAAGAAGCCGAGGCCCTGTTTCGCCTGATCGGCGTCACCTTCAATGTGTACGGCGATCCGGACGCCACCGAACGGCTGATCCCTTTTGACCTTGTTCCACGGATCATCGCCGCACGGGAGTGGGCGCTTTTGTCCAAAGGTATCGAGCAGCGGGTCCGCGCCCTCAATGCCTTCCTCCACGATATCTACCACCGCCAGGAAATCGTGCGCGCCGGGCGCATGCCGGCGGACATGATTGCCCGCAACGACGCGTTCCTGCCCCAGATGATCGGTGTGTCACCGCCCGGTGACGTCTATACCCACATTGTCGGAACCGACCTTGTGCGCACCGGGGATGACGAATTCTTTGTCCTCGAAGACAACGCGCGCACGCCCTCTGGCGTAAGCTACATGCTCGAAAACCGCGAGACCATGCTGCACATGTTCCCCGAACTGTTTTCGCGGGTAAAAGTCCGCTCGGTCAGCCAATACCCGCGGTCCTTGCGCCGTTCGCTGTTAGCGTGCGCCCCAAATGCCTGCGAGGGGCGACCGACGCTGGCCGTGCTGACACCCGGCATCCACAACTCGGCCTATTACGAACACGCCTTCCTTGCTGATCAGATGAGTGCGGAACTGGTCGAGGGCCACGATCTGCGCGTGGTGGATGGGCGCGTGGCGATGCGCACGACGCAAGGCTACAAGGCCATCGACGTTCTCTACCGCCGGGTGGATGACGAATACCTTGATCCGATGAACTTCAATCCCGACAGCATGCTGGGCGTGCCGGGCATCTTGGATGTCTACCGCGCAGGCGGGATCACGATCGCCAATGCCCCCGGCACCGGGATCGCGGACGACAAGGCGATCTACAGCTACATGCCTGACATCGTTGAATTCTATACAGGCGAAAAGGCCATTCTGCAAAACGTACCCACGCATCGCTGCTCTGATCCGCAGGCGCTGAAATACGTGCTCGACAACCTTGCTGAACTGGTGGTCAAGGAGGTGCACGGGTCCGGAGGGTATGGGATGCTGGTCGGCCCCGCGGCATCGAAGAAGGAGATCGAAGCCTTTCGGGCCAAGCTGAAGGCCAAGCCGGACAACTACATCGCACAGCCCACGCTTGCCCTGTCCACCGTCCCGATCCTGACCGAAGCAGGCCTCGCGCCGCGCCATGTCGACTTGCGCCCTTTCGCGCTGATGTCGCCGGACCGCGTCGACATCACGCCCGGTGGCCTGACCCGTGTGGCCCTGTCCGAAGGATCGCTGATCGTCAACTCGTCTCAGGGTGGAGGCACCAAGGACACCTGGGTGCTGGAGGACTAGGCGCATGTTAGGCAAAACCGCAGGTGGCCTGTTCTGGATGTTCCGCTATCTCGAGCGCGCCGAGAATACAGCCCGGATGATTGATGCAGGTTTGCGCATCTCGCTCACCCGGTCGAGTGCCGCCGAAAGCGAGTGGACGGCCATTTTGTCGTCGACCGGTCTGAGCGATACTTATGCCACCCTGCACGGCGAGCCCAACGGGGCAAAGATCATCGACTTTCTGCTGCGTGACCCGAACAATCCGGCCAGCATCATGGCCCAGATCGAGGCGGCGCGGATGAACGCCCGCGTGGTGCGCACAGCCCTCACCCGCGAAGTGTGGGAGGCCGTGAACGAGTGCTACATGGTGCTGAAACGCCTGCTGTCACAGCCCGTTGAGGACCGCGACCTGCCACGCGTTCTGCAGATGATCCGTCAGCGCAGTGCCTTCGTGCGCGGGGCCAAGCATGGATCCATGGTGCGCAATGACATGTACAATTTCGGGCGCATCGGAACGTTTTTTGAGCGAGCCGACAACACGGCCCGCATTCTGGATCAGAAGTACTACATTTTGCTGCCATCCGTGCGCCTTGTCGGATCGGCCTCGGACAACGTGCAGTGGGACACGATCCTGCGTGCCACCTCGACCACACGCGCCTACCAGACCCTGCACGAGGGCGAGACAGACCCCATGGCCATCGCCCGCTTCCTGATCCTTGACGGGCGATTGCCGCGCAGTCTGGCCTTTTGCTACCGCAAGATCGGCGAAAACCTCGGTTTTCTGGCCGAAGAATACAACGCCCGCCACGAAAGTCATGCACTGGCAGATCACCTGTGCGGGCGCTTCAAGACCCATGATATGAGCGCAATTTTCGACTACGGTTTGCATGAGTTCATTTCTGACTTCCTGCGGGACAGCGCCACACTGGGACGTCAGATCGAGGTCGACTATAGGTTCAGCGAGTGATGACATGCGCCTGAGAGTCGAACACAAAACCCACTATACCTACAACGAACCGGTGCCTTACGCCCTCCAGCAAGTGCGCCTGCGTCCCAAGTCGCGCCCGGGCCAAACCATCGTGGATTGGGACATCGAGGTGCGCGGCGGGCAGGTCGAAGTTGCGTTCGAAGACGAACATGCAAACTCCGTCGATCTGGTAAGCTTCACCCCCGGCGAGACAGAAATAGAAATCATCTGCCGGGGTACGGTGGATGTGGATGACCACAACGGCGTTGTTGGCCCGCAAGGCGGCTATGTCCCTCTTTGGCTGTTTCAGCGCAGCACTGACCTGACCAGACTGGGTCCTCGGCTTGAGGCGCTGATCGCCTCGGCCGGGCAAGACGGAGCCGCGCTGGAGATCCTGCACGGGCTGTCGGCCCATATCCTTGCGGCTGTGCCCTATTCCACCGATCAGGCTGCCGCGGATCTGACAGCTGAAGATGTCTTGAGAGTCGGTCACGGGGTCTGTCAGGACCATGCCCATGTCTTCATCACCTGCGCGCGCGCGCTCGGCTTTCCAGCACGCTATGTTTCGGGCTACCTGATGATGAATGACCGGATTGATCAGGATGCCACCCATGCATGGGCCGAAGCCCATGTCCCTGAACTTGGCTGGGTGGGTTTTGATGTCTCGAACGGTATTTCACCTGATTCCCGCTATGTCCGGGTGGCCACGGGGCTGGACTACCGCGGAGCCGCCCCTATTTCCGGCCTACGGTTCGGGAAAGCGGGTGAAGCGATGTCTGTGGCATTGCAAGTCCAACAACAGTAACGCAATGCTAAGCAGGGCGCGGGTAGACAACCGCTGACTCGTTTGCGCAGAAGGCACATGGTACTATGACATATTGCGTGGGGATGCGGCTGAACGCCGGTTTGATCTTCATGTCCGATACCCGGACCAATGCGGGTGTCGACAACATTTCCACCGTCAAAAAGATGCATTCGTGGGAAAATCCGGGCGAGCGGATGATCGTGATCATGACGGCTGGCAATCTGGCGACCACGCAATCCGTGATCAGCCTGCTGGACGAACGCGCCAAGGCCCCCGAAGACCGCAATCCATCACTGTTGCAGGCCCCGTCCATGTTCCAGATCGCGCGCGAAGTGGGCCGCACCTTGCGCGAGGTCATCAAGGACAACGCAACCACGGGGCAAGAGGCCGATGGCGCCTTTGGGGCGACGCTCATTGTCGGCGGACAGATCGCGGGCGCACCGCCCCGCCTGTTCCTGATCTATCCAGAGGGCAACTTTATCGAGGCCTCTGACGACACACCGTTTTTCCAGATTGGCGAAGCCAAGTACGGCAAGCCGATCCTCGTGCGCGCGCATGACCCCGAGATGTCGTTTGAGGATGCGGTCAAGCTGTTGATGGTCAGCTTTGATTCAACGATCAAGTCGAACCTGTCCGTGGGACTGCCGCTCGACTACGTGACGTACAACGCGGACAGTCTGCAGATCGGACATGCTGCGCGGGTTGAATCCGACGACCCGTATTACCAGACGGTTTCAAACGGTTGGGGTGAGGCGCTGAAACTCGCTTTTCAGCAACTGCCCCCTTTTCGGTTCGAGAGCTAGGCGCGGCGCAGGACACCTGCGCCTTACTTATGAGCGCGCCCGTAAGGCGGAGGTGTCCTCCGCCCTGCCGTTCGATCTTCAATGCATGTCCGGCGGCAGATAGTCCCGGATCGAACTCGCCTTGCGGCTGAAGTCCGAATCGATTTCGCGCAGTTCAAGTGACAGCATGAACGGGCCCGCGGCCATCACGTCAGCCGTGAATTCACGCGCCGCCGCAAACACCGCATCTGCCGCCCGCGTCTTGGCCGCCGCATCCCGTCCCGCCCCGAGGCGCACCGCAATGTCGATAAAGCCGTGCCCAGGGTCCCCATCCGCGATTACCACATGATGGGCCGCATAGGCGCGGACCCGGATACCTGCGGGCGGAAAAACGCCCGTAGCAGAAGCCGCATCCCTGAGGGCACGGCACAGCGCGGCCATGTCGAGCCTGTTTTCCAGATTTGCGGAGTATTCAAGAACGATATGGGGCATTGATGCATCCTTTGACGCGACACCTAGCGCGCGCAAGCCAAAAGTGCGGGCACATCCAGATGTGTTTCCAGATGGTCTGCCAAGGCATCCAGCGTCGCCTCGACCGTTTGGTCATAGGAGGTTGCGTGTGCCGAAACCCCGAACCCTGCCAGCCATGCTGCGCGAAACCCGTCATCGCGAAACATGCCGTGCAGATAACTGCCGCAAACGCGTCCATCAGCGCTCATGGCGCCTTCGTTCTGTCCGCTGACCTGCGCGAACGGGCGCGCACGGTCCGGGCCGGCGCTGCGACCGATGTGAATTTCATATCCGTCAAAGCGCTGCCCGGTCGGCACATGCAGTGCTGCGACCGTGGTCAATCGCTTGTCCCCGGTCATGGCCGTTTCGACATCCAGCAAACCGATACCATCTGCACGTCCGGGCGGTCCTTCGATTCCCTCCGGGTCAGCCACCACGCGTCCGAGCATCTGATATCCGCCACAGATGCCCAGCACATGCCCCCCGCGGCGATGGTGCGCGCGGACGTCCTCATCCCAGCCTTGTGACCTGAGAAAGGCGAGATCACCCATGGTCGACTTGGACCCCGGAATGATCACCACATCGGTATCGGCAGGCAGCGGCTGGCCCGCATGTAACATGGTGACCCGCACGCCCGGTTCCTGCGCCAGCGGGTCCAGATCATCGAAATTCGCGATACGGGACAGTTTGAGGCAGACGATATGGAGGCCCGTGTCCCGGTCTGGCGTGGAGATGTCCAGCGCATCCTCGGCGGGCAGTTTCCAGGCATCCTCAAACCACGGCACAACCCCAAAACCACGCCAGCCCGTGTGATCCGCGATCATGGCGTATCCGTCATCAAACAGTCGCGGGTCACCGCGGAACCGGTTGATCAGAAATCCTGCAATCATCGCTGCGTCCTCGGGATTGATGACCGCTTTGGTTCCCACGATCTGCGCAATCACGCCGCCCCGGTCAATGTCGCCTGCCAGGATCACCGGACAATCGGCAGCCCGCGCAAAGCCCATGTTCGCAATGTCGCCAGAGCGCAGGTTGACTTCTGCCGGGCTGCCCGCCCCTTCGACAATCACCAGATCTTTCTGCGCCTTCAGGCGTTCAAAGCTGTCGAGAACAGGCGCCATCAACGAGGGCTTGAGGGCAGCATATTCGCGCGCCTTGACTGTGGCCACGCGCTTGCCTTGCACAACAACCTGAGAGCCGACATCCGTTTCGGGCTTGAGCAGGACAGGGTTCATATCCGTATGCGGTTGCAATCCGCACGCCATCGCCTGCAAAGCCTGCGCTCGGCCAATCTCCCCACCATCCTGTGTCACTGCCGCATTGTTTGACATGTTTTGCGGCTTGAACGGTGCAACTGACAGCCCTCGGCGCAAAGCCGCGCGGCAAAGACCCGCAACAAGCATGGATTTGCCCACGTTGGAGCCCGTGCCTTGGATCATCAGGGCGGTCACAATAAGGTCTCTTTCACTGCTCAGCTTTGCCCAGATTGAACGCTACTCTCTGCTTCATCGCATCATAAGGAAAGAACGGAAAGCCCATGCTGGATTTCACGAACACTTCCGAGCGCCGTCGCAAAGCCAAAAAGGCGCGCGAACGCAAGGCGATGATCTTTTTGAGTCTCGCGATCCTGATCCCTGCCGCTGCAAGCGCGATTGATCTGCAAAGCCTTGGCGTGTTGACCGGCAGCTAAGTCTGCCGCCTTGGAAACCGGACCCGCGTCGGGCCGGCTCTCATCGCTTTTCGCAATTTCATTGCGATTCTCATCCCTCCCGCGATGACGGTATGCCGCTAAAATCTTTCAAATTTCAACTTATTTTAGAATAAATCAAAACAATCTGCACCCTTAGGTAGAATATGGCGACAATGTGGCCGCCGCACCTTGACCCCTTGGGACGGAATAGCGAGCCTTGACTGGTAAATGTTGCCGCATTGGGCGGGTACGCGTACCAAATTCGAGGAAAAAATGCATTTGTTCAGTCTAAAAACAGTCGTCGCTGCCGCTGCGATTGCAACGCTTGGCGCCACGTCATCTTTCGCCGCAACTTTGTACAACGCGACGAGCAACGTCAAAGAGGGTGCGGGCAATCATTCGCTGTGGTTCTCCGGAGGCAGCAACCCGGACGGTGCCATCGGCCCCGCCGCAAATCATTTCAAATTCGAGAACCTGTCGCCCGGTTTCGGACTGTTCGAAGTGAACGGTTCCACCGCGTCTTTGACGGGTGATGTTGCGAACGCAAATGGCCAGGCATTCCGGATCGAGATGTATTTCACGGAATACACCGGGACCGCGTTTGGTCTCAAAACCATTCCCGGCGGCCCAAATGGCAGCGACTGGACGTTGTACGATCTGGATACAACCAAATCCAACACGATCAGCTACATCAGCGGAACAGGCGGAGCCGCCCTGCAAAGCTTTAACGTATCACTGCGCGGTGGCAACAGTGACGGCCCATACAAGGTGCAAGTCGGGGTCGGTGCAAACGACAAAGACGCCAGCCTGTTCGGTTTGTCGTCCTGGATCACTCTGACGGACCAGGATTCATCCTGCATTGTCAATTGTTCCTATGCGGGTGACATCAACATCGTTCTTGAACCTGTACCGCTGCCTGCCGCGGGCGTGATGTTGCTGGCCGGGATGGGCGGTTTGTTCGCGATGCGTCGCCGCAAGAAAGCCGCGTAACCCAGACCAGTTTCGGCTCGGTTTGAGGTCCGCGGCAACGCCAATAAGGCGTGCAAACGGAGAACAAATGTCGGCTTTGGGTGTGCTATCGCGACGCCCTTTGCCGCCAGACATTCCGACGCACAAACACTTGGGTTTTGCACCGGGCACGCAGCAATTGAGCTAGGCCCGCTTGCGCCGCGCGACCACGCCAAAAGATGCAAGACCCAGCGCCAGAAGCAAAACGCTGGCCGGCAGCGGAACGACAGAGGCATCCGGCGGGGAGGAGGCGGCGGCGGCGGTGGCAAATCGCCGTAATCTATCCGCAGCAGAAACCCGTCGAGATCAACACTGCTGAACGGACTGAGCCCCGTGGTCTGTGCCGCGATGCGCCACCCGACACGGGCCTTGGTGTCGGGTGTGGACAGAGACTGAAGCGACCCCAAACGCCGCACGCCGGAGTCCTGGTAGGTCACCGAATTCGAAAAAGACGACCTTGTGCCATTGAGCACCGTACCAATCTGCAACGCCGCCCCCTGGACCGCATTGCCATACTCTGTGCTGCTCTGTCCCGGTAGGAAACTGTGCCGACTGCTGGCACGCACATTGAGGATGGCGTTGGTCTGGGATGTCACGTCAAATTCGAAACTGGAAAAATGCCTGAAACTTTCTCCGAAGGCCGGACTTGCAAACACCTTGCTGTTAAAGTCAAACGCCAGCAAGGCATAGCCCGGCTCGAGGTTCATTGGTGCGAAGTGAGACAAGGTGACATCAACCAACTTGGGGTCAATCGTCTGGATATTCGACAAGTCCAGGTCCGTGTTTTCGAATGAGAAATTGTTAAGGGTCAGCGGGCCCAGATCGATGGGCTTGCCGTCAACAAGGTTCTGCAACGTGACGGCGGATGCGGAGGTCGCAAAAGTCAGAAAAAACGCAAAAAGCAAAGCGCGCATTGAACTTCTCCGAAATGACTGAAATATGCGGAGAATTTACTACTTTGAAGTGTTCAAAGGTGGTCACGACGCCTTGATCGGCAAAGCCCCGCGCATGGCCATGTCATCTGCGGGACATTAGAACTCGACGCCTTTTTGCGCCTTGACCCCCAGATCCTTGAACGGGTGCTTGATCAGCGTCATTTCAGTCACCAGATCCGCCGCTTCGATCAGCTCGGGCTTGGCATTGCGCCCGGTCAGCACCACGTGGGTCATGGGCGGTTTGTGCTCCAGCAGGAAATCAACCACCTCGTCGATGTCCAGATAATCATAGCGCAGCGCGATGTTGATCTCGTCCAGCAGGACAAAGTCGACCTCATCATCCAGTATCTGCTCCTTGGCGATCTCCCAGCCCTTTCTGGCCGCCGCCACGTCCCGATCGCGGTCTTGCGTTTCCCAGGTGAACCCCTCTCCGGAAACAAAGAACCGGCACTCATCGGGGAAACGGTCGCGCAGGAACGTCTTTTCCCCGGTGTCCCAGTTGCCCTTGATGAACTGCACCACGGCGCAGGGAATTCCGTGACTGATGCAGCGCATGATCATCCCGAAGCCGGACGATGATTTGCCCTTGCCCGGTCCAGTATGGACGATGATCAGACCTTTTTCCTCGGTCTTGGTTTCCATCATCTTGTCGCGGGCGGCCTTGATCTTTTTCATCTTGGCGTTGTGGCGGGCAGTGACGTCATCCATGGCGCTCTCCTTTTGTCGCAGGCGTTGGTGCCACGGAACTTCGGCGCGCACCAGTGCCGTTCGCGCTTGACTCGTCGAAACGCGCGGCGCACTACGGTTGGGCTGGTGCCCGGGGTGTCTCGGGTGAAAAGGGAATGCAGACGGGTCCACACGACCCCGAACGCAGCCGCCCCCGCGACCGTGACCGGAGAGGTCGTCCATAGCCACTGACCCAATGGTCGGGAAGGTTGGACAGCCACCGAGGGGAACCTCGACATCCGCAAGCCGGGAGACCTGCCAGCGTGACGTTGACGAAACCGGACGGGGTGTTCCGGGTGTCGGGAATTTGCGGCCCACGTGCCCCCCGCCATCCCTGCCCGCGCCCAAAAAGTGGGATAAGAGATGAGCGACCTGCCCCCCGTCGAACTGTTGGTCTGCGTCAAGTGCCGGCGTGAAACGGACGTGCCGGACGGCGGCGCCCGCCCCGGCGAAGTCTTGCACGCCGAACTGGCCGCCCGCACCATGCCCGAAGGGGTGACTTTGAAAGCGGTGGAATGCCTGTCCAACTGCTCTTCCGGCTGCTCGGTTGCTGTCCGAGGCGGCGCCCAGCGCTGGACCTACGTCTACGGCAATCTCATGGAAAACCGCGATGCAGACATGGTCGTTGACGGCATCACCAAATACGCAGCCACCCCGGACGGCCTTGTCCCGTGGCGCACCCGACCCGAACATTTCCGCAAAAACTGCATCGCCCGCATCCCTCCTCAGGAGTTCTGAACATGGCCAGCCTCAACAAAATCCCCGTCACCGTCATCACCGGCTTTCTTGGATCAGGAAAGACCACCCTTGTCCGCCACCTGATGCAGAACCCGCAAGGCAAGCGGTTGGCCGTCATCGTCAACGAGTTTGGGGATGTGGGCGTGGATGGCGAGATTCTGAAATCCTGTGCCATTCCGGAATGCCCTGCGGAAAACATCATGGAACTCGCCAATGGGTGCATCTGCTGCACGGTGGCCGATGATTTCATCCCCACGATCGAGGCCCTGATGGCCATCGATCCGCAGCCAGAGCATATCCTGATTGAAACCAGTGGCCTTGCCCTGCCCAAGCCCCTGCTCAAAGCCTTTGACTGGCCCGATATCCGCAGCCGCATCACCGTGGATGGCGTCATTGCCCTTGCCGATGCAGAGGCCGTTGCAGCTGGCCGCTTTGCGCCGGATGTCAAAGCGGTCGATGCACAACGTCTGGCCGATGACTCACTGGATCATGAAACGCCTCTGTCGGAAGTGTTTGAGGATCAGATTGCCTGCGCAGACATCATTCTGTTGACCAAGCCCGATCTTGCCGGCCCAGAGGGGATCGCGCGCGCCAAAGAGTTGATCGCCGCCGAAACACCGCGCCCCCTGCCTGTGGTTGAGGTGGCCGAAGGTGCTGTGGACCCGCGCGTGATCCTCGGTCTTGAAGCCGCCGCCGAAGATGACATGGACGCTCGCCCCAGCCATCACGAACATCACCACGACGACGATGATCACGATCACCACCATGACCATGACCATGACCATGACGATTTCGACAGCATCATCATCGACATTCCGGAAATCGACGACCCGGCGGAACTGGTTGCCCGGATCGAAGAAATGGCCAAATCCCAGAACATTCTGCGCGTCAAAGGCTATGCCGCCGTGACCGGCAAGCCGATGCGGTTGCTTGTGCAGGCGGTTGGCGCGCGGGTGCGTCATCAGTTTGACCGCCCTTGGGGTCCGAATGAGCCGCGGCAGGGCCGTTTGGTCGTGATTGCCGAAAATGACGACGTGAACGCAGCAGCGATCAGTGCCGCTTTGGTCAAGACTCCGGCAGCCGCTGAATAGCAAAGGTGCCACATGCACGTCGTCTTTCGCGAAAGCCATGGGCTAGAAGAGACCGAGACACCCACCGATCTGCGGCAAACGCCCGCGGATCTGGTGGTGTTGTCGTTCTCGGACAGTGACCTTGGCGCGTTTGGCGCGGGCTGGCATCGTGGTGGCGGCGCGGATGGCATGCCGACCTTGCGGCTCGCGAACCTTGTTGGCCTCAAGCATCCGCTGTCCGTCGATACCTATGTCGAACAGACACTGTCCGGGGCCAAGGGCATCCTGATCCGCCTTATTGGCGGTGTGCCCTACTGGTCATATGGATTGCAGCAAGTGCGCGCGCTGGCCGAGGCCAAGGGCATTGCGCTGGCTGTTCTGCCTGCGGACGGGCGCGTGGACACGCGGCTGGACGAGATGTCCACATTGCCCGTGTCGACCCTGCGCCGCCTTGCACATCTGTGCGACACCGGGGGGGCAGTCGCCGCGCAGGCTGCCTTGGCCCAGATGGCGCTGGCCTCCGGTCTTTATGCAGGGCCGGTGCGGGGCGCAAAGTCTTTGCCGATGGTGGGCGCATGGACGCCCGAACACGGACTGTCCTGCCCCCTGATCCTCGCCGAGGACACTCGCCCCCTTGTGGTTGTCACCTTCTACCGGGCTTACCTTGCGGCGGCGGACCTGTCGCCCATCGAAGCGCTGTTTGACGCGCTGCGGGACCGGGGCTTTGGCGTGTTGGGGCTGTTTTCGCCGTCGCTCAAGGCCCCGGATGCGGCGCGCTGGATGTCCCGCCAGATTGCGGGCCTCTCCCCTTGTGCGATTGTGAATGCCACCGCCTTTTCCGGCAAGGGCACAGATGGCACATCCCCACTGGACGCAGGCGACGTGCCCGTGTTTCAGGTGGCTCTCGCGACCTCGACCCGCGAAATATGGGCAGAGGCAGAACGCGGCCTGTCCCCTGCCGACCTTGCGATGCACGTGGTCTTGCCAGAAGTGGACGGGCGTTTGTTCGCGGGCGTTTCGTCGTTCAAGGAACCACAGGCGCGCGACGCTGACCTGCAATTCTCGCGCTATGCCCACAAGGCGGACAAGGCGCGGACAGAGGCGGTGGCCGACAAGGTCAAAGCATGGGCCGACCTTGCCCGGACAGCACCCAAAGACCGCCATCTGGCGCTTGTTCTCAGCACCTATCCGGGCAAGGACTGGAACATGGCACATGCGGTCGGGCTTGACGCATTGGCATCGGCAGACGCGATCCTCGAAGACCTGGCAGGTGCCGACCACACGGTTGGGTGCGAGGACATCCCTCTGGAACAGGCTTTGGGCCATGAGACATGCGCATGGTCACTCAAGAACTACAAAGCGGCGCTCGCCGAGTTGCCGCAATCCCTTCAAGATGATCTGACGGCGGCGTGGGGAGACCCCGCTGGCGAAACGCGCGACGGGTATTTCCATTTTTCAGCTGTGCGGCGGGGCAATGTCACGATCACTTTGCAACCGGAACGCGGGACACCAGACACACGCGACGACGACTACCATGACCTCGCCCGTACACCGCGCCATTCCTATGTCGCCTTTTACCTGTGGCTGCGCACACAGGCCCAGGCTTTCATCCATGTCGGGGCACACGGCACCCTTGAATGGCTGCCCGGAAAGTCCGTCGCCCTGTCTGACGCCTGCTGGCCAGAGGTGCTGGTCGGGAGCACTCCGGTGATCTACCCCTTTATCGTCAATGATCCGGGCGAAGCCGCGCAGGCCAAACGCCGCATCGGGGCCATGACCCTTGGCCATCTGCCGCCCCCCATGAAGGACAGTGCAACACCTGATCGGCTGCTGCGCCTTGAAACCCTGCTCGACGAATTTTCCAATGCTGACGGTCTTGACCCCAAACGCCGCGACCGTCTGCAAGAAGATATCCGCGCCGAAGCGCAGGCGCTGGGGGTCGAAGATGATCTCGGCCTTGCCCGCGCCGCATCTACGGCCGAGGCCATCACGCGCATTGACCGGTTTGTCTGTGACATCAAGGAAAGCCAGTTTGGCGACGGCCTGCACATCTGGGGTCGGGGCGCACCAACAGGTGCGCCTTACGGACAAGAGGCGTCGGCACGCGCCGAAACCACCAACCTGATGGCCGCTTTGAACGGGCGCCGCATCCCCGGTGGCCCCTCCGGCTCCCCCTATCGCGGGCGCACCGACGTGCTGCCCACCGGGCGCAACCTGTTCACCACCGACCCACGTTCCGTTCCGACCCGCGCCGCCTATGCCCAAGGTGTCAAACTGGCAGAGGAACTGGTGCGCCGCCACCTGCAGGACAATGGCGATTGGCCCCGCGGCCTGATTGTCGATCTGTGGGGGTCGGCGACCATGCGCACCGCGGGCGAGGAATTCGCCATGGCGCTGCACCTCTTGGGTGTGAAACCAGTCTGGGATGCGGGGTCCGAACGGGTGTCGGGCATCGAAGTCCTGCCCATCACCGACCTTGACCGCCCCCGTCTAGACGTCACGTTGCGCGTCTCGGGTCTGTTTCGTGACGTGTTTCCAACGCTGTCTGCGCTGTTCAACCAAGCTGTCCGCACGCTTGCGGCGCGCGACGAGGCTTCCGACTGGAACCCTTACGCGGGGCAACAGGCCTTCGCCCGCGTTTATGGCCCCGCACCGGGAAGTTTTGGCCTTGGCATGGGTGCCGATCTTGAGACGTTCACCGACGAAAGCCGTGCTGCGGCCGGTCGCGCGTGGCTGGCAGCAAGTGCGTTTGCGCTGGATGGCACCGACGCCACCGAAGATGCAAGCGGCATACGCCAGCGTGTGGCCCAAGCCGACAGCTTTGTGCACTTGCAGGACCTGCCGGAAACGGACGTGCTTCTGGCCTCTGACTATGCCGCGCATGAGGCCGGGTTTGCAGCCGCCCAAGCCATCACGGGGGGAGATGCCGCCCTTTACCACCTCGACAGCACCAACCCCGACCGCCCCCGCGCCCGCGCCCTGCCCGAAGAAATCGCGCGCGTAGTGCAGGCGCGCGCCGTTCAGCCTGATTGGCTGGCAGGCATGATGCGCCACGGATTCCGCGGTGCTGCCGAGATCGCGGCGACGCTGGATCACATGGCCGCCTTTGCGCACCTTGCCGGCGTGGTTCAACCGCACCTTTTTGATCTCTATCATGAGGCAACTCTGGGCGATGCGCAGGTTGCCACCTTCCTGCGTGACGCCAATCCGGGCGCGTATCAGGCCATGATCGACCAGTTCGCGGCCCTCGACGCCGCAGGCTTGTGGCAAACCCGGCGCAATTCGATCCGCGCAGCCCTTGAGGCCGCGCAATGACGGTCAAAGGCTGGTGCCCCGGGGCGTACCGTCCGATGATGTCCGGCGACGGGCTCCTCATCCGGGTGCGCCCACGGCTTGGACGATTGACCGCTGATCAAGTGCTTGGCCTGTGCGCCGTTGCGCAGGAATTCGGGAGCGGCATCATTGACCTGACGAGCCGCGCCAATCTGCAACTGCGCGGCGTAAATGAGGACGCCCACCAGCAGGTGTTGGAGGCGGTGCTGCCTCTTGGCCTGCTCGACGAGACACCCGAAATGGAAAGCAGGCGTAACATCACGATCACGCCGCTTTGGAAGGTCGGGGACATCAACCAGCACCTCCATGATCGTCTTTGCGAACAGCTTGGCAATATGCCCGACCTGCCTGCAAAGATTGGCGTGGCCATCGATGCGGGTCCTCGTACAGTTTTGCACGACGCCTCTGCCGATTTTCGGTTTGAGATGGGAATCGACGGTGATCTTGTCCTGCGGCTGGATGGCATGACGCATGGGCGGGTCGTGACTCCGGACACCGCCATAGCTGCACTGATCGAGGCAGCACACTGGTTTGTCGAAACAGGCGGTCCTGAGACAAAGCGCATGGCGCGCCATGTCAACCAAACTCCACCGCCCGGCGGCTGGTCCGTGCGCGCCCCCGCCACGCATGGCTCCGCGATAGCCCCCGGACCGGCGGGCCAAGGGTTTGCCTATGGTGCTCCGTTCGGGAGTATGGACGCGACGGCTCTGGCGGCTTTGATCGCAGACAGTGGAGCAACCGCAATGCGTCTGACGCCGTGGCGGGTTTTTGTACTTGAAGATGCGCGTGCCAGCCCGACCCAAGGATTTGTCACGCGTGCAGATGATCCGATTTTGGCCGCACATGCCTGCCCCGGTGCGCCCGCATGTTCTGCGGCGACCGTCGATACACGAGCACTGGCCCGTGCGCTGGCACCTTTGCACCCGGACGGCCTGCACGTGTCTGGCTGTGCCAAGGGATGTGCGCACCCAAGACCCTGCGCAACGACCCTTGTTGGTCAAAACGGTGTCTTCGACCTTGTGGAACAGGGCCATCCATGGGATCAGCCCCGCCAGCGTGGATTGAGTGCCGCCGAAATTCTGCGCGCCCAGACACCTGACCAACTGACGATGCTCAAGGCCTGACCATATGCCCTACGAATACCAGACCGATGGCGCGGCCATTTACCTGCAGTCCTTTGCGACCATCCGGTCCGAGGCTGACCTTGCGCGCTTTGATGCGGACGAGGAACAGGTCGCCGTGCGCATGATCCACGCTGCGGGTATGGTGGGGCTGGAGCAGTATTGCCATTTCTCGCCCGGTTTTGTGCCGGCTGCCCGGGCCGCCCTTGAAAACGGGGCGCCGATCCTGTGCGATGCACGCATGGTGTCCGAAGGGATCACCCGGCCCCGCCTTCCCGCCGACAACGCCGTGATCTGTACGCTGCATGACGAGGCGGTCCGCCCCTTAGCCGCCGAAATGGGCAACACCCGTTCCGCCGCAGCGCTGGAATTGTGGCGGCCCCACCTTGCAGGCGCAGTTGTTGCCATCGGCAACGCGCCCACGGCGCTGTTTCATCTGCTGAATATGCTCGAAGACCCTGACTGCCCGCGTCCAGCCGCCATTATAGGCTGCCCGGTCGGATTTGTCGGCGCGGTCGAATCCAAGGACGCGCTTTGGGCTGATCAGCCGGTGCCGTGCTGCATCGTACAGGGGCGTCTGGGCGGCAGCGCCATCACGGTCGCCGCCGTAAACGCAATTGCGAGCCGCAAGGAATGACGATCGGCACTGTTTACGGCGTCGGCCTTGGCCCCGGCGATCCCGACTTGCTGAGCGTGCGCGCCGATCGGCTGGTACGTCGCGCGCGCCACATCGCCTTTTTCAGAAAAGCAGGTCGCCCCGGACAGGCCCGCACGCTGGCTAATGACCTGCTGCCCGCACATGCAACTGAACATCCGATGGAGTATCCGGTCACCACGGAAATCCCGCTAAGCGATCCCGCCTATAACGAAACCCTCAGCACCTTTTACGCTGAGTGCACCAAACGCCTGCGTGCGCTCACGGATGCCGGTGAGGATGTGGTGGTGCTGTGTGAAGGAGATCCGTTTTTCTACGGCTCGTTCATGCATCTTTACGCCCGGCTGAAAGATGACGTTCCCACCCATGTGGTCCCTGCGATCACCGGCATGTCGGGGGCTTGGACGGCGACGGGTGCACCGATCACATGGGGTGATGACATCCTGACGGTGCTGATGGGCACGCTGGATGAAGACACGCTGACCCGAAACATGGGCAATGCCGATGCGCTGGTGGTGATGAAGATCGGACGCAACATCGACAAGGTGCGCCGGGCACTTCGTGCGGCGGGTCGATATGACGATGCGTGGCTGATCGAATACGCCACGATGCCGAACCAGACGGTGCAAAAGCTGGCCGAGGCCGAGGGCAAGGTGACCCCCTATTTCTCGATCATCGTGGTCCATGGTCAGGGGCGCCGACCATGACAGGCACCTTGGTCATCGCAGGGCTTGGGCCGGGAGACGAGATGCTTGTCACGCCCGAGGTGAGCGCCGCGCTTGCGCGCGCCACGGATGTTGTCGGCTACATCCCGTATGTGGCCCGCATCGCTGAACGGCCCGGCCTGACCTTGCACCCTTCGGACAACCGGGTTGAGCTGGACCGATCACGCCACGCGCTCGACATGGCCGCAAGCGGGCGCGATGTCGTGGTCGTATCCTCTGGTGATCCCGGCGTCTTTGCCATGGCCTCGGCCGTGTTCGAGGCTTTGGAAGCCGGGCCCGTCGCATGGCGCGCGCTCGACATATCGGTCCTGCCCGGCATCACTGCCATGCTGGCCGCATCGGCCCGTGCAGGTGCGCCCTTGGGCCATGATTTCTGCGCCATCAACCTGAGTGACAATCTCAAACCATGGAGCGTGATTGAAACCCGCCTCAAGCTGGCGGCGCAGGCAGACTTTGCCATGGCATTCTATAACCCGCGCTCAAAATCCCGACCCGAGGGGTTCGTACGCACGCTTGAATTGCTGAAAGAAGCCTGCGGCGACGACCGTCCGGTGATCTTTGCCCGCAACGTCTCTCGGGACGATGAACAGATCAGGGTGGTTCCGTTGCAGAATACAACGCCGGATATGGCCGACATGCGCACCATGGTCATCGTCGGTTCCAGCCAGACCCGCA
>JBCBDZ010000042.1:0-20937 GCA_038529225.1 Pseudomonadota bacterium
TCTGCACCGCCTCGCGATCCATGGCACTGCCTTTACCCCCGAAGAGCGCACTGTGGTCTGGATGACTGTCAACGTGGCCAATCGCTGTCACTATTGTGTGCCTGCCCACACCGGCATCGCGAAGATGGAAAAGATCGACGAAAGCATTGTGAACGCCCTGCGCGATGAAACGCCGCTGCCGGAAAAGCTGGAGGCGTTGCGCACGTTCACACTCGCCATCCGCGACACCCATGGTCGTCCCGGCGCCGACGCTATCGCAGCCTTTGAGGCCGCCGGTTACGATGAGCGCGCGATCCTCGATACGGTCCTGATCTATGGCCAGAAGGTGTTGTCCAACTTTACCAACTCTTTGTTTGACACACCTACGGATGCGGCCTTTGCCCCGTTTGCGTGGGAACCCAAGGCGGTTGCTGCCGAATAAGCGGTGGAGGGGGCGCTGCCCCCGCCCTGCGGGCCCCCCGTGGTATTTTCAGTCAAGAGAAGGTGCGGGCGAATCCTTTTGATCGCCCGCGCTTTTCCTATATAGGGGCGCATCACCTTATCTGTTTGGACCTTTGCCATGGCTGACGCGCCGATCACGCAGGATGTATTGACGATCCCCCGGAAGCTGCCGGAAGGACCTGTGAACCTTGTCGGCTTGACCCGTGCCGCCATGCGAGAGGCGCTGATCGCGCATGGAACCCCGGAAAAGCAGGCCAAGATGCGTGTGGGTCAAATCTGGCAGTGGATTTATCAGTGGGGCGTCCGTGACTTTGACGCCATGACGAACCTGTCCAAGGCCTACCGCGCGCAATTGGCCGAAGCGTTCGTGATCGAGATTCCGGAGGTTGTTTCAAAGCAGGTCAGCGAAGATGGCACGCGCAAGTGGCTGGTGCGCATTGCGGGGGGTCACGAGGTCGAGGTTGTCTATATCCCCGAGGAAGGGCGCGGCACCTTGTGCATCTCCTCTCAGGTCGGCTGCACGCTCACCTGTTCTTTCTGTCACACTGGCACCCAAAAGCTGGTGCGAAATCTGACCGCCGGAGAGATCATCGGGCAGGTTATGATGGCCCGCGATGATCTGGAGGAGTGGCCCGTACCCGGTGCGCCCAAGGACGAGACCCGCCTTTTGTCCAATATCGTGCTGATGGGCATGGGTGAGCCGCTTTACAACTTTGAGAATGTGCGCGACGCGATGAAGATCGCGATGGACGAAGAAGGTATTCAACTCAGCCGCCGCCGCATCACGCTGTCCACAAGCGGCGTCGTGCCCGAGATCGAGCGTACGGCGAACGAAATCGGGTGTCAGTTGGCCGTGTCCTTCCACGCGACCACGGATGAGGTCCGCAACCGATTGGTGCCCATCAACAAACGCTGGAACATCGAAACTCTGCTGGAGGCATTGCGTGCCTATCCGCGCGGGCGCAATTCAGAGCGGATCACGTTCGAATACGTGATGCTGCATGGCGTGAACGACAGTGATGAAGATGCGCGCCGCCTGATCAAGCTGATTGACGGCATTCCGGCCAAGATCAACCTGATCCCGTTCAATGAATGGCCCGGCGCGCCCTATACGCGCAGTTCGAACAACCGTATTCGCGCCTTTGCCGACATCATATACAAGGCCGGTTACGCCAGTCCGATCCGGACACCGCGTGGTGAGGATATCATGGCGGCTTGCGGTCAGTTGAAGTCAGCCACGGAGCGGGCGCGTAAGAGTCGTGCGCAAATTGCGGCAGATGTAGCCTCAGGTTGAATTTCTTCTGACGCTGGCCACAATTGGTCTCAACAATTTCCAGATCGTGAACGAATGTCGCCATCCTGCGTGGCGACTGTCGTCTCATAAATTAATGACTCTGGAGAAACCGATGTCGATCGTTATTGACCAAGACCAATTTGAGGCAGCACAAGTTCTTGACCTTGTCATGAGCGAACGGAGCAAGGCCCTGTCCCGCCGTGAATGGAAGCACCGCTTGGCCGGATTTGGCTATGGCATTCGCGAAACAGAAACTGGCGATGTTGTCGAAACCCTGCCCGACCGCGTCAAAGTCTGCACTCTGCCAGCCGAAGTCGCGGCCTGACGGATCAACTTCTGTCGTCAGGGTTCGCAATCCCGTTGGCAACCTGAAGCGACCCTCGTCCAAGCACGCGCATCAGTTTGACTGTTTTGTGCGTGGGCAGATCGAGTTTCCTCACCCGTTCTGCATCTACAATGATGGTTGACCCCGCCCAGGCCGAGGGCGCACCCGGCAGGAAGACCACCACTTTGCTGCCGACCCTCTCAATCTCGAAGGTGATTTGTTCGTAGTCGTCCAATCGCACAAGGACCGAGGGCAACAGTGTCGCCAGTTCTTCCTTGCGCGTGACACTTCCCAGAACGCCCTTTGCGACCGCATAGCCCGGGATCGTGTCAATCAACAGCCCATCTATCAAATCGACTTTCTGGGAAAAGAAAACGGTCTTTGCCAGCAGTCCTGCAATAAAGCAGACCAGCAGAATCGCGATGACGGCAAGGAAATTGACGAACGCAACCCCTGCAATGCTGTTGATCGGGATAATCTTGGCGATCGGTGCCACAACAGCCATGCTGATATGAAAAACCTTGGTAAACAGGATCGCGATGACCGCGACCGGCACAAGAAAGATCAGTCCGCCCAGCAGGGTTGTCTTCATATCACGTCTCTCCGACTACACTTGTGATGACCTGACATCCCCGATGCAGCGAGGTTATCGGCCCGGCACGTCACCACGTTTTCCGGTTGGGCCCCAGGTGTCGATGATCTCGATGGCCTGTTCGGCCGTATCGACAAACCGGAACAGATCAAGATCGTCTGCCGAAATGGTGCCGGCATCCGACAAAGCATCCCAATTGATGATCCCTTCCCAGAACGCGCGGCCAAACAGCAGGAAGGGCACCCGCTCCATCCGGCCCGTTTGAATCAGGGTCAGCGACTCAAAGAGTTCGTCAAGCGTGCCAAACCCGCCGGGAAAGACACAGATCGCACGCGCCCGCATCAAGAAGTGCATCTTCCGGATCGCGAAATAGTGAAAGTTGAACGCGAGATCGGGTGTGACGAATGAGTTCGGCGCCTGTTCGAAAGGTAGAACGATATTCAACCCGATTGAGCGCCCACCCGCGTCGTAAGCGCCGCGGTTACCGGCCTCCATGACGCCCGGGCCGCCCCCAGTCACGATGATGTTTTCGGTTCCCCCCGAGGCCATGGATTTTTCGGTCATCAGCCGTGAAAACTTGCGTGCCTCATCGTAAAAGTGTGACAGGTCGGCAAGTGTCTTGGTGCGGGCCGATGCCTTGTCCACCGGGTCTGGGATGCGCGCGCCGCCGAACAATACGATGGTGGATTCCACGCCTGCTTCGTTCATCATCAATTCGGGTTTGAGCAGTTCGAGTTGTAACCGAACCGGCCGCAGTTCTTCCCGGCACATGAATTCCTCGTCCGCAAAGGCGAGCGCATAGGCGGGCGAGCGGGTTTGGGGCGTGTCTGGCACCCCTTCGGCAGCTGTCCGGTCTGTATGGGCGTCCCGAAACGGGCTCTGGCGGTCGTCTTTCATCGCGGCGTGCTCCTGTGGCCAGTCCGCAGCCTAGCCGGCGCGAACGGGCTTGCCCAGATGTGATTGCGCCGCGCCGCGTATTGTTGTCTAAGCGCCGCGATCATTTGGGGAGACGACGCGATGTCCAACGCACAGCTTGAAACCGCAATCGAAGCCGCCTGGGAGGCCCGCGACACCATTACGCCCGCCACCACCGGAGAAACCCGTGAGGCGATCGAAGACACGTTGAACGCGCTGGACAGCGGCCAGTTGCGCGTCGCTGAAAAGCAGGACAGTGGCGACTGGCATGTGAACCAGTGGGCCAAGAAGGCCGTCCTGTTGGGGTTCCGCGTCAAGGACATGGAACAGCAGGATGGTGGTCCGCAGGGCGGCGGCTGGTGGGACAAGGTTGATTCCAAGTTCAAAGGCTGGGGCGATAACCAGTGGAAGACGGCAGGGTTCCGCGCGGTACCCAACTGCGTTGTTCGCAAATCCGCCTATATCGCGCCCGGCGTTGTGCTGATGCCGTCCTTCGTGAACCTTGGCGCCTATGTCGACAGCGGCACAATGGTGGACACCTGGGCCACGGTCGGGTCCTGTGCGCAGATTGGCAAGAACGTGCATTTGTCGGGCGGCGTCGGCATCGGAGGCGTGCTTGAGCCGATGCAGGCCGGTCCAACCATCATCGAAGACAACTGTTTTATTGGTGCCCGATCCGAAGTGGTTGAGGGCTGTATCGTGCGCGAAGGCTCGGTACTGGGGATGGGCGTGTTCATCGGCCAGTCGACCAAGATCGTTGACCGTGAGACCGGCGAATTCACCTATGGCGAAGTGCCCGCCGGGTCCGTTGTCGTCGCCGGGTCCATGCCGTCCAAGAACGGCGTGAACCTCTATTGCGCGGTGATCGTCAAAAAGGTCGATGCACAGACCCGCTCAAAAACATCGATCAACGAGTTGTTGCGTGACTGACACGGGCAAAAAGCCCAAGAAGCCGTCGCGCCAGCAGGTCTATACCCTCGTTGTTCAGATTGGTCGCAAGACGGGCGATGGTCTGCCCGAAGGGGCGACCGGGGCGGCGCTGATGTGTTTTTCCAGTGGTGTTGACGAGGCCGAGGCCGTGCGGGAAACCGTGGCCCTTCTCAAACAAGCGGACACCGCCCCTTTGGATGTCACGGGATACGGCACGTTGGCAGATCGAGAGGCCGAGGGCCATGAAATTGGCGCGGACGAGCGAGAATTGATGCAGCGCGCGCTGGATGAAAATTCGGTCATCGTGGCCCAAATGACCCCATTCTTTGGGGATGAGCCCGAAACGGATTAGGCCGCCCGCTGATCCAGCAACGTGATCGCCTCGAACGGGCGCAGCACCTGATGATAGGGTTTGGCGTGTTCTGGCAGCAGACGGCTTGGGGCGTCGTGCAGAACACTGGCGGCCAGCCGCGCCTCATCCCGCCGGATTCGCCCTATATAGAGACTTTCGACGGCGCAACCGGCGGCCAGCAGAACTTCATGGCCTGGAAGAACAACCTGGACATAGTCCACAAGCGCCCCGCTTGAGGCCCAGACCGCGGCATAGCCGTTCACCACGTGCCGGGCGGGCACAAGCACCGCCTGCTGCCCGAACATGTATTCCACTTCGGACCCGCGCAGCACCAGCCGTTGTTCCGGAGCCACGACAATGTCCTGTGTCAGACCGAAGTAGGGCGCGCGCAGGTGAACGGGTGCAAAACTGCCGCGTGCAGGCACGCGAATGCGAACGGCATTCAACACAGGTACGATTGCACCGGTATCGGTGACTACGGTGTCCCCACGTTGCAGATGTCCCGCGTCCTTGTAGCCGCCGGGTGTTGCGATGGGGGTCGCAGGATGCAGCGTCGGCATTGGTCCGATTGGAGCGACTTTGGTGGACAGTCCGGCGAACACCACGTCTCGCGACAAGGTTCGTTCGCCTGTGCCCAGCATCAAATCACGGGTATCTTCGGTAATCTGTGGGTGCACCGCGTGCACCGCGTTGGTGATCGTCTGCCCCCCTTCGGGTTTCTCAAGCGCCAACCGTCCCCAGTTCTTGTGCATGTCCCAGGCATAAGTCACCCGCAACGTGTACGCACGCCCGTCACCCGCCCATTTGAGTGCCGCATGGATCAGTTCGTCCTTGTGCCGGTGCACCATGGCGACACCACCCCCGGGAAGCGCGCTGAACATCAGGGCCCGTGGCCACGGAGAAACGTGTGTAATCCCGACAAGGTCGTGTGGGCGCACCTGACCCGGTACGTGGGTTTCAAACATGAAAGTCCCACGTTCGAGCCGCCTTGGCACGTTTGTCCCGGTGTGGTCGCGATCCAGTCCCGTTCGGGCAAACCGCCCTTCCCGATGATCTGTCAGTCCGATCCAACTCATGCGGCGGCCCGTTGTGCGTTCCGCCACAAGGTCGCCTCGTATCCTTTGAGCATACGGCGTGCTGCAGGGCTGTATCCGTCGCCGGTATGCGGGTCTAATTCAGGGAAAATGGCGCAAATTTCATCCACTGCTCCGGCTTCCATGCTTTTGACTGTCTGTGGCCCCGGCAAAAAGCTCTCGGTGGCAAGCCCGTCCGAGAACACCACCTGATGCCTGTCGAACATCAGATGGACATAGGTGACTTCGCCGCCGCTGCGCCGCGTGACGGAATGATCATTTACCAGGTCTTTGGCGGCGACCAGCACTTCTGCTTCACCGAACAGCAATTCTGCCAGACTGTCGCGGATCAGTACACGGTGCAGGGGCGAAACCATGACGTCACCATGGGGCCCAAAAGTGCCGGACCGGATCAGAACAGGTGCAAAGTCGCCCACGGCAGCCACAGTCCGTTGGCCGACCCAACGCAAAGCTTGCGGGCCGTCATCCTGAGTGAGCACCAGATCGTCCGGGCGCAGGTCTTCGACGGCCACACCGCCGCGCGGCGTTTCAATGCGTGTACCGGCCACGAAACAGGGTATGGACGTGGCGTTGACAAAGCCTGTGTCCGTGTTGACTCCATCCGTAATGGCGTAAGTGAAGTTGAAGTCTTCTTCGTCACCATCCCCTTCTATGGTCAATTCGCCATTCTCGCCCAGAATGACCTTCTGTCCGGTCGGCAAAATGACTTCGCTGTTCAGGCTCACCGGTTGGCCGTTGATATGAGTGATGGTCAGCGTCGAATTTGACGGGCTGAGATCGTTATCAAGCACGTTGACCGTGTTGGACCCGTCAGGGTCCACCTGCACGGTGTCTGTGATCGCAACCAACTCGGTCTGGACGGAATTGGCGGCAATCAGCAGGTTTGAGTCAAAGGAACTGTCACTGACGTCGGCAATGCCGATCCGGATCGAGTTCACCTGTCCCGGATTCACAAGCATCGTCAGGCTGAGTGTCAGGGTGAACCCGTCCATCTCTGTGTTGAAGGCGTCATTGGTGTTGTCGACGTAGAGGTTTTCGTTGGTGACGTTGTTGATGTTGCCCGGATCGACGTCGCCGTTGCCGATTTCCATCTCGACCTGTTGCCCGTTGACCCAGACCCCGACAAAGTCCTGAAAGATCGAATTCTGGAACTCGGGGAATTCATCCGAGCTGAAGGTGAACTGCATCGTCATTACGGCGTTGTCGGGCTCGAAATCGATATCGAGATAGGACGCATCGTAAGTGCGCGCGCCGGCCGCTGCGTTGAAATCGTTATTGTTGTTCTGGCCGGTGGTGTTCGACGAGGTGAAATTCGACTGGTTCGCCTCTCCGGAGGAGTTGGTGTAATCCTCGGCCTCGCCGGTGGACAGAATAACACCGCTTGTCCCCGGTGTGGCCCCCAGGGCGGCGGTGTCGTCAACGTCAAAGATACCGGCGCTGTCGATATCGCCGGAATAGGATGCCGACACGACCGTGACGCCATTGCCGAAAATGGCCTCGGCCATGTTTTCGGCGGTGGTGCCTTCCCGCACCGTTGTGACGGGGATGTTTACTGCTGAAACCATGTTCTGCCCACTTGATGACCGAACGCAGAACAGGCGCAGCGCACGCGGTTTTCCGCGCGTCGTTTCGTGCTGATTTTGCACTTTGGTGTGGTCACACGTTGGCGACCGGACTGCTGTTACCCTGCCTCGGGCTGTATTATTATCGGTCGAGCCTAGCACAGTTGTTAACCTCTTGTTAACTAACTTGTTGTGCCAAGGCCCCGGAAACGCGACCTTTTCGCCACAACCAACGGTAGGAATACCCCATGTCAGAGATTGATCCCGTCGCGTTGACAGCCGATCTTGTGCGTTGCCCGTCTGTGACCCCAGCCGATTGTGGGGCGCTCGATGTTTTGCACGAACTGTTGACCGCTTCAGGGTTCGAGTGTTCGTGGGCGGATCGCGCCGGCATACGCAATCTGTTTGCCCGTTGGGGTCCCAAAGGGCATGCGCGCACTCTGGGATTCAATGGCCATACGGATGTGGTGCCTGTCGGTGACGCGGCCGCCTGGTCCATGGATCCGTTTGCAGCAGAGGTACAGGACGGCGTCATGTACGGGCGCGGCACGACGGACATGAAATCCGGTGTGGCCGCTTTTGCCGCTGCCGCTGTGGATTTTGTCACAAACACCCCCCCGGATGGGGCGGTCATCCTTGCCATCACCGGCGATGAGGAAGGCGATGCGACGAACGGGACCACCGCTTTGCTTGATCACATGACGGCCGCAGGCGAGGCGATGAACGTCTGTCTGGTGGGAGAGCCGACCTGTCCCGAAACCATGGGCGAGATGATGAAGATCGGGCGGCGCGGTTCCATGACGGCGTGGTTTACTGTCACGGGTGTGCAGGGTCATTCGGCCTACCCGCATCGTGCCAACAATCCTTTGCCCCCTCTGATCCGTTTGATGGATCAGCTGGCCAGCCATGAATTGGACCAGGGCAACGCGCATTTCGACGCCTCGACACTGGCAATTGTCACCGTGGATACGGGCAATCCAACGACCAACGTGATCCCTGCCGAGACGCGGGCGACCGTGAACATCCGCTTTAACGACATTCATAGCGGCGACAGCCTGTCTGCGTGGCTGCACGCTCAGGCGCAGGCGGTTTCGGAGGCATTTGGCGTCGATGTGGACGTGCAAATCAAAGTGTCGGGCGAGAGCTTTCTGACGCCACCCGGCCCATTGTCTGACCTTGTTGCCCGCGCGGTCGAAGCCGAGACAGGCGTTGTTCCGGAGCTCAGCACCAGTGGCGGAACGTCGGATGCCCGTTTTGTAAAAGATCATTGCCCTGTCGTGGAATTCGGTCTTGTCGGGCAGTCGATGCACAAGGTGGATGAACACGTCCGTGTGGAACATATTCACAGTCTCAAGGCCATCTACGCGCGCATTTTGCGAGACTATTTTGCATGAATTGGACGATTTCGGAGACTGATGATCTGGCCACCTGTCTTGCGTTACGCCGGAGGGTATTCATCGAAGAGCAGGGAGTCAGCGAAGCCGATGAAGTTGACGGACGCGACGGGGATGCGTTGCACGTGCTGGCCACACTGGACGGCGCGCCGCTGGGCTGCGCGCGCATATTGATTGTGGGCGAAGTTGCAAAAATCGGGCGCGTTTGCGTGGTAAAGGACGCGCGCGGCACGGGTCTGGGCGCAGCTATCATCAAGGCCTGCCTTGATGTTGCCCGCCGTCAACCGGGACTGACACGGGCCAAGCTGGGGGCACAGATACATGCTCTGTCTTTTTATGAGAAACTGGGGTTTGCCGCATTTGGCCCTGTCTATGACGATGCGGGCATTCCGCACCGCGACATGGACCGTGCCCTTTGAAACCCGTTCTGGTGATCATGGTCAAAGTGCCACGCCCGGGTCGCGTGAAGACACGTCTGGCGCGTGACATCGGCGTGATACCGGCGACATGGTGGTTTCGTCATCAGGTGCGGCGACTGCTGCGCCGGATTGAGGATCCGCGTTGGGATGTCGTCCTGGCCGTGGCACCAGATGTCGAGGGCATGACGTCAAGGTGTTGGCCTGCGCATTTCGCCCGTTGGACACAAGGTAAAGGCAATCTGGGGGATCGGATGGTGCGGGTGATGCGCCGTGCAGCTGGTCCGGTGTGTGTTGTCGGGGCAGATGTTCCGGGGATCACCCGCGCGCATGTCGCCGAAGGGTTTGCGTCGCTCGGGCGACATGATGTGGCGTTCGGCCCGGCTCTGGACGGAGGATATTGGCTGATCGGGGCCAAGTTAGGCTCTGTTTTTCACCCTTGTGTGCTGGACGGTGTGCGCTGGTCCAGTGAACATGCGCTTGCCGACAGTTGTGCTGCCTTTGCCGGGAAAAGGATCGCGCTGATCCGAACACTGGCTGATGTGGATACGGGCGACGATTTGCGATGACGCCAAATGGCATGCGTGTTACCTGATCAGGCATGAGCCGCATCCCGACCAAGTCCGAGATCCTTGACTGGATCGCCGCCAATCCGACCCTCACAGCCAAACGTGACATTGCCAAAGCCTTTGGCATAAAGGGCGCCGCGCGGATTGACCTGAAGCGCCTGCTCAAGGAACTGGCCGAAGAAGGCCATCTTGAGAAGCGCAAAAAGTCCTATTCCGACCCCGACCGCCTGCCACCGGTAAGCGTGCTGCTCGTGACTGCTCCGGACGATGATGGCGATCTGTTTGCCCGACCTATGGAGTGGCACGGTACAGGGGTAGAACCGAAGGTACTGGTCATCCCGCGCGCCTCCGATCCGGCTCTTGGCGCCGGAGACCGCATACTGGCGCGGCTGACGCTGGTCCAGGCCGATGATCACCACTACGAAGCACGCCTGATCCGCCGCATCGGAACCAACCCGACCCGTATTCTTGGCGTTTTCCGTCAGGGTGCCGAAGGAGGCCGCATTGTTCCGGTGAACAAGGGCAACCAGAACGAATGGTCTGTGCCCAGTGATGCGACGGGTGGGGCGAAGGACGGCGAACTGGTCGAGGCCGAGCAGGCCGGGCCCAAGTCGCGCATCGGGCTGCAACGCGCACGCGTGGTCGAACGGCTCGGCAATCCGGGCGCACCGAGGGCGGTGTCGCTGATCGCCATCCATGAACATGGTATCCCGGACGCGTTTCCTGATGATGTTGTCGCCGAAGCAGATGCGCAAAAGCCCAAAGGGCTGAAAGGGCGCACCGATCTGCGGGACATGCCCCTGATCACCATCGATCCCTGGGACGCGCGCGACCACGACGATGCCTGTTATGCCCATGCGGACGACGATCCGAAGAACGAAGGCGGGCATGTCATCTGGGTCGCGATCTCGGATGTGGCGGCCTGTGTCACGCCCGGCTCTGCCCTGGATCGCGAAGCGAAGAAACGCGGGAACTCCACCTATTTTCCTGACCGTGTCGTGCCAATGCTGCCGGATCGGTTGTCGGGTGATTTATGCTCGCTCCACGAAGGGGTGCCGCGGGCGTGCATTGCGGTGCGCATGCAGATCGATGCGCATGGAGAAAAGATCGGGCACGCCTTTCATCGCGCGCTGATGCGCTCACCGGCTTCGCTCAATTACGAAGAGGTGCAAGCGGCAATCGACGGCGCGCCAAACACCCGGACAAAGACCTTATTAGAGCCTGTTTTGAAGCCGCTTTATGCCGCCTATGCCGCATTGGTAGAAGCACGTCATCGCCGCCAACCGCTTGAGCTGGACCTGCCCGAGCGCCAGATTGTGCTGGAGGAGGACGGCACTGTGTCTTCTGTCGCTTTCAAAGACCGGCTGGATGCGCACCGCCTGATTGAAGAGTTCATGGTGCTGGCCAATGTCGCTGCTGCCGAAACGTTGAACGCGAAAAAATCGCCGCTGCTGTTTCGCAATCATGAAGAGCCTGCGCCGGAAAAGTTGGAAGCGTTGCGCGAAACGGCCCAGGCGGCCGGCCTAAACCTCGCCAAGGGGCAGGTCTTGAAAACGTCCCACCTAAACCACTTGTTGACTCAGGCGCGCGACACGGACGATGCGGAGTTGATCAACCTGTCCACTCTGCGTTCGATGACGCAAGCCTATTACGGGCCAGTGAACTTTGGGCATTTTGGGTTGGCGCTGAAGAACTATGCCCATTTCACCTCACCGATCCGCCGTTACGCTGATCTGATCGTGCACCGTGCACTGATTTCGGCGCATGGTTGGGGCAACGATGGCCTGCGGGCCGAAGATGCGGATGATCTGGAAAAGACGGGCACGCATATCTCGGACACCGAGCGGCGGTCCATGGCCGCAGAACGGGACACCACGGACCGCTATCTGGCCGCCTATCTCAGCGAGCGGGTTGGGGATGAAATGGAAGGACGCGTCGCGGGTATTGCCAAGTTTGGCGTGTTTGTGAAGCTGGATGACAGTGGCGCAGACGGTCTGGTGCCCATGCGGTCAATCGGGGCGGAGTATTTCCACTTTGATCGTGAAGCAGGGACCCTGATGGGGGCCGATACGGGGCTGATCATCAGTGTCGGGCAACGTGCCACCGTCCGATTGGCCGAAGCGGTGCCCGTGACGGGGGGTATCGCGCTTGATCTGTTGGCACTGGATGGGAAATCACTGCCCAAGGGACGGACCAGCCCGGCCGGTCGCAGTCCACGCCGCAAGGCGGTCAAGTCAAAGCGACGAGGTGACAAGGTCAAGCGCAAGGTGAGCAGGAAGCGGTAGCGCATTCTTACTGCCATTTTCTGACAGGATGTATGGTAAGGTCATGTCATGACCCGTACTCACCGCCTGTTCCAGTTGATGCAAACGCTGCGCCGCCTGACGCCGCCCATAACGGCGCAGTCGCTGGCCTATGAAATGGACGTGTCGCTGCGCACGATTTATCGCGACATTGACGAGTTGCGCGGTTTGGGCGCTGTGATCGATGGCGAGGCGGGGTTCGGGTTTACCCTGATTGAGGACGCAACCCTGCCCCCCTTGGGTTTTGAGGATGACGAACTGGAGGCGCTTGTTCTGGGCCTGCGGAATGTTGCGGCCATTGCAGACCCTGCCCTGGCAAAAGCGGCAAGCTCGGCACTGGCCAAGATCCAGGCGCGCGTTCCCCCAAAACAGGCCCACCGTTTGCAGCATGCCGTATTGGATGCGCGCCGGTATCGGCAGCGCCTTGAGCCGCGCATCGACGTTGCGGCCCTTCGGCAGGCGGCATGGGATGAGGTCAGCGTGCGCTTTGCCTATCACGACGCCAACGGGGCGGCGACGGAACGGGCTGTCAAGCCGCTGGGCATCGTCTATTTCGACGAAGCAAATGTGCTGCTTGCGTGGTGTCACCTGCGTCAGGATTTCAGGATCTTCCGCCTTGACCGCATGGATGACCTGTCCGTGACCCAGGACAGCTTTCGCCCCCATCGTGTGTCATTGCTGCGTGATCATCTTGCGCATCTGCGCGCCGAAGACGACAGGCGGGCGAGGGGCCGCACAGGCACAGATTGAAGCCTTTCGCCGTGGCACTATTTTCGCTAGAATGTCAGCAACGCGAAAAAGCGAACATGAGGCAAAAAATGCGGTGGGCAGTCACCTTGGGGGCCATAGGCGGCGCCCTTTTGATCACGCAATCAGCGTCGGCGCAAAACATCAGCGGGTCACTCAGGCCAGAGCTGCGGCCCACTGGCGGTGAGGTGACACGCGCCGGGTCAATTCCAATTCTTGTGGTGCCGGGTTTGTCCGTCAAGCGCCCCAAACTGCGCCCAACAGCTGTCTCGGAACAAGCCCCGTCGCGAGTTGTGCCCTCGGCCAAGGAGGCGGGATTTCAGGATTGGCGTGGAGGTATGCGTGCTCGGGCACAGGCACAAGGCATTCGCGCAGACGTTTTTGACAGCGGGTTTCGGGGTGTCCGCTACGACCCCGACGTGATCAAGCGCGATCGCAACCAGTCGGAGTTCACCAAGACGATCTGGGAGTATCTGGACAGTGCAGCGTCCAACACGCGGGTCGAAAATGGCCGTGCAGCGCTGCGCAAACATCGCCGCGTCCTCGAGGCGATCGAGGCCCGCTATGGTGTCGAAAAAGAGGTGGTGGTCGCCGTCTGGGGGCTGGAAAGCAATTATGGCACCTTCCGTGGCCAAAGTGACGTGATCCAAAGCCTTGCCACCTTGGCATACGATGGCCGTCGTGGTGCGTTCTTTGAGGAGCAGCTGATTGCGGCGCTGAAAATACTTCAAAGCGGTGACACGAGCCCGCGTAACATGACGGGGTCGTGGGCCGGCGCCATGGGACACACACAGTTCATCCCGACGTCTTATCTGGACTACGCCGTAGATTTCACCGGAGACGGCAGGCGCGATATCTGGTCCGACGATCCGACCGATGCACTGGCTTCAACCGCCGCCTACCTTGCGAAATTCGGCTGGACCAAGGGCCAACCCTGGGGTGTCGAAGTCCAACTGCCCCGCAGTTTTGACTACGCCTTGGCCAATCGCACTGTCACCCGTACGCCAACGCGCTGGGCGCGGATGGGGGTCGTGGGCATGGATGGAAAGGCAGTGCCGAACCACGGGCAGGCCTCCATCCTGTTGCCAGCGGGCAGTCAGGGGGTGGCGCTGATGATCTTTGACAACTTTGGTGTGATCGAACGCTACAATGCAGCGGACGCCTATGTCATCGGTGTCGGCCATCTGAGTGACCACATCGCAGGTGGGTCAGAGTTCAAAGCCGGATGGCCACGCGGTGACCGCGCGCTCACCTTTTCGGAACGTAAAGAGATGCAGCAACGTCTGAGCGCTGCCGGGTTTGACACCCAAGGGGTCGATGGCAGGATCGGACCAAAGACACTTGAAGCGGTACGCGGATTTCAGCGCGCAAGTGGGCTGGTGCCAGACGGGTACGCGTCGCTCGAATTGCTGAAACGGTTGCGATAGGCGTTTCCCTGCTCACCAGATGCGCCGTGCAACCATGAGTTGGATGGCGCGCTGGAATTTGGTATGGTCATGCCGATTTGAACACCTCGTTTTTGCCATGACCAAAGCCCAAACTGCGTCCAAGCGGATAACCTTTCCTGTTCTCGTCGGTATAATTGCCGGTCTTGTGTCGGTCACGGTGGGAAGCCTCACGATCTATACGTTCTTCGTGCCCAAACCGGATGAGAGGTTCGCGCAGATGATTTCGACTGCGGATGGCATGAGGAGTGCGCTTGAACGGATTGCCGCGACGGTCGAGGCAAGTCCCGATCTGTTGGGCGACACGGCCGAGAGTGCAAAGGCCTTGGCCGTATCGGCCAACTCGGTCACGCAATCGGTTCAGGCCGCGGCGGAGCGCAAAGGCATTCGGATCGCGTCGACGGACCTGTGGGGTGATCGTCTAATCGCGACCAAAGAACAGCCTCTGCTCTTGCAAAGCCCGAGCGGTCAGATGTTCGGTATCTCACCGTTTATCTATGATACGTTTTGGATCAATAACCAAAGTCGAAGGGCAAACCGCGGGAGCGTGCTGCAGTTCGAAGTCGGCAAAGACAATTGCCAAGCCTTCGTTCACGATATCAGCAAGGATGCGGTAAACCTCACCTTGCGGTGCGAGTGAGCCCACCGCGGCAATGGGTTGTTCAACCCGGGCTCATCCCGCGCAACCGTTCTGACCTACGCCGCAGCAGTTCGACCGTCGTGAGCAGGGCAATGGAAATCACCACAAGGATCGTCGCTACCGCGAGGATTGTCGGTGAAATCTGTTCGCGCAGGCCGATGAACATCTGCCATGGCAACGTCTTTTGACTGGCTGAGCCGACGAACAACACAACGACGACCTCGTCAAAGGATGTGATAAAGGCGAAGAGCCCTCCAGATATGACGCCGGGCAGGATCAGTGGCATTTGCACGCGGAAGAAGGTCGTGACCGGACCCGCGCCCATATTCGCCGCGGCGCGCGTCAGGGACCGGTCAAAGCCGACCAGCGTTGCCGTGACAGTGATGATCACGAATGGGATACCAAGCACGGCGTGGGCAAGGATGACTTTTACGTAGCCCACGAACCCCTTGTCGAGGCCCAGTGCATTTTCCATCCAGTTTCCAAGGGATGAGTAGAAAAAGAACATGCCCGTGGCCGAGATGATCAGCGGCACGATCATGGGCGAAATCAGGATCGCCATGATTGCCCCCTTGAAAGGCACATGGGACTGCGACAGCCCGATGGCGGCGAGTGTGCCGAGGCTGACCGAGATGATCGTCGCAATCGGCGCGATGATAAGCGAGTTTCGCATGGCCAATTGCCATTGAGGGTTGGTGAAGAAGTCTTCGTAATGTTTGAGCGAATATCCCTCCGGGTCCAAACGAAGCATTTCAGGTGTGAAGGTAAAGAAATCCTGCGCGTTGAAGCTGAGCGGCATGACCACCACGATGGGTGCGATCAGGAAAAAGAAGATCAACCCGCAGATAACGCGGAAGCTGTAGTACCAGATGCGCTGACCCAGCGTGGCATATGGTGGAAGGCCCATGTTTCTTACCCCAGCTTCACGTTGTCGATGCCCACGATCTTGTCATAGGCCCAGTAGAGGATCAGCACCGCCACCAGAAGGATGGTCCCCAACGCGGCTGCCAGTCCCCAGTTCAGCGATGACGAGATGTGGTAGGCGATCCGGTTCGAGATAAAGACACCTTTGGTCCCGCCCACGATTTCCGGTGTGATGTAGTAGCCGATGGCCAGAATGAAGACGAGGATAGACCCCGCCCCGATCCCCGGAATGGATTGCGGGAAATAGACCCTCCAGAAGGCTGTCCAGTTCGTCGCGCCCAGTGATTTTGCGGCGCGCAGATAGCTGGGTTGGATGGTCTGCATGACCGAATACATCGGCAGGATCATGAATGGCAGCAGGATGTGCGTCATCGACACGATGGTGCCGAACTGGTTGTTGATGATGATCAATCGATTGTCGTCTGCCACCAGTCCGATCCAGACCAGCACATCGTTGACCACCCCTTGTTGTTGCAGCATCACCTTCCACGCAGAGGTGCGCACAAGCAGAGACGTCCAGAATGGAAGAAGTACGAGGATCAAGAGCAGGTTCGCCTGCCGCATCGGCAAGTTGGCAAGCAGCCACGCGATTGGGTAGCCCAGCAGGATGCACGCTCCCATGATCAGGAGTGACATCCAGATCGTGCGCCCGAAAAGGGTGATCAGGATCTGTTTGTTCTCGGGCTGCCATGCCATGCCATCCGCGGTTTTCTGAGCGTCCACCGCGTTGAGGAAATATCCGCTTGTGTACTTGCCGGAGTGGGTCTTGATGGTTTCCCAAGGGACAGCTGTGCCCCAGTCTTCGTCGATATCTGCGAAAGCGGCGGTGAATTCAGGCACAGGCAATTTGGCGTCCTGTGCGGCGCGCAGCATATCTGCAGCGGGGCCGTCATAACCGATCAGGTCCGCCGATTGCAGATCGAGGACAAGGGCGGGTGCCACAGCCTCCCATGGATCACGGGCAGCCGGGTCTCGCCCGTCCTGGGTGGCCACGTATATGGCCCATGCCGTGTATTCGCGGGCCGCAAGGGGCAGGAGCGCCGCCACTTCGGCGTCCGGGGCAAAGTTGATGTCGCTCAGCGTTTCAGTGTCAGTCAGGCGGGCAACACGTCCGCGTTGTTCGGTCAACAGGTTTTCATCGCTGCCAGCACGCGCGTTCATCAGCGCATACCAGGTTTCACCGTCGTCCCATGCTTTATCAAGGTCTTCAAGCGGTTCGTAAGAGATGTCCGCGATATCGTCGAGCCGGCGGCCGGATTGGCGAAACAGGGACGACAGGCCCGTGGTTTCGTAGTTCAGACGGGTGCCAAGGCGGGTATGTCGCTTGGCCTCGGCGGCGATGAACATGTCAAAGAACATCGCCTGATAGGTGTCCTCCGCGGGCAGCGCGTCTAGGTCTGTGTCCCAATTCGCAAGCTCTTGGACGGTGTAGGGCAGCGTGTTGCTGACAATCTCGTTTTCAACGGACCGGAACAGCATAGAGGCGATGGGCACGATGAAAGTGATCAGTACAAACAGCAAAAGCGGCGCGATCAGACCCAATGCACGCAGTTTCTGGCGACGCAGGGCGCGCGCCAAACTGCGTTTGAGTGGCGTACCATCGGCCGCAAGCATTACGTCAGCCATGCCTCAGACCCCCTCGACAACAAGGATAGTGCTGGTGGCAGAGCGGTGACGGATCTTGGCCACTTCCTGGTATTCGGGGTCATTATAGGCAGCTAGAGCGGCCTCATAAGAGGGGAATTCAAATACGACGTGCCGGTTTTGCGTCTCGCCTTCCATCACCTGCGCCTGTCCGCCGCGCACGATGGGCACTGCGCCCATGGCCAGCAGGATCGGTGTGTCCTTTTCGATGTACTCTTTGTACGCCTCGGGATCGTTAACTGTGATGTGGCCGATGATGTAACCTTTGGGCATCGTCGTCTCCGGTGGTTGTGCCGTGCAAGGCGGGGGAAACCCCCGCCTTACGCGTGATTTGTGTTCGTAAGGCGGGGTTAACCCCGCCCGGCAGGATTATTGAGCCAGCCACGCCTGGAATTTGGCGTCGATGTCGTCGCGGTAGTCAGCCCAGAACTCGTAGTTGTAGAGGAACGTGTTCTTTGCGTTTTCCGGATCGGTCGGCATGTGTGGCGCCATGTCGATGCCCAGAGTCGCGTGCTGACCCACCAGAGGGGCCGAGGACAGGCGTGCAGGACCGTAGCTGATGTACTTGGCCTGGTCCGCCAGACGCTGTGTGTCTGTCGCGAACTTGACGAAATCCAGCGCGCGGGCTTCACGCTCAGGGCTCAGACCTGTTGGAATGATCCATCCATCAAGGTCGAACACCTGCGCGTCCCACAGCATGCCAATGGGTTGGTCCTGCTCTTCGATCGCGGCAAAGAGACGACCGTTATAGGTCGAGCCCATGATGACTTCGCCGTCGGCGAGCAACTGCGGCGTGTCCGCACCGGCAGACCACCAGATCACGTCGTCCTTGATGGTGTCGAGTTTGGCCAGAGCCTGATCCTGACCTTCATCTGTGGCCAGAACGTCGTAAACGTCTTCCTTGGCAACACCGTCACAGAGCAGAGCCCATTCCATGTTGTTGATCGGACGCTTTTCCAAAGACCGCTTGCCTGGATAGGCGTCTGTGTCGAACACGGCGCAGACTTCTGTCGGAGGCGTGTCGCCAACCAGGTCGGTGCGATAGCCGAAGGTGGTCGAATAGACGATCTGCGGAATGAAGCAGTCAGAGACCAGCAGGTCACCGAAGTCGTCCGAGGCAGATGTGCCATCGGGGGCTGCGGCCAGTTGCTCGTCCGCGTCGATTTCCAGCGCAAGGCCTTCGTCACACAGCCGGATCGCGTCTGCGGCCACAACGTCAACGACGTCCCATGTGACGTTGCCCGCTTCGTTCATCGCGCGCAGTTTGGCCACGGCTTCTGCCGAGCTTTCGTCCCAAACGGCTGTGACACCGGGGTTCATTTCCACATAAGGTGCCACATAGGCGTTTTGCTGGCTGGCCTGGTACGCACCACCCCAGCTGACGAGTGTCATATCGCTGGCCATGTGGCCATCGGCAAATGCAGTTCCCGAGGCGACGGTCAGTGCCGTGGTGGCCATGAGGGTTTTTGCGAGTTTCATTGTGTTACTCCCACTGTTTACGCCCGTATTTGAGTGTGAAAAGGCCAGACGTCGGGCTTCGCCCTGGCCTAGTTGACTTGTTCAGGCGTCCAGCGCCCGGCAATCGTTTGGCATCCAGCCGATGTCGATCTGCGCGCCGGGTTGCAGGCGGACCTGATCGGGTGCGTTGCGTGTTTTGATCACGAAATCATCGCTGCCCGCGACGCGCAAGCGTGTGCGAAAGATATCGCCCATGTAGATGAACTCCAGCACTTCAGCTTTGAGCGTGTGCGCATCCGGGTTCAGTCTGGTCTTGTCCATTTCGACCCGTTCAGGGCGGATGGACACGCGCGTTCGCTGGCCTTTTTCAGTGACGTTGATGGGTTTGGCATCGATCAGGCTGCCATCATCAAGACGCACAACACATGTTTCACCGGATATCTCGTCTATCACGCCCATCAGAGTGTTATTCTCACCGATAAATTGCGCGACAAAGCTGTTTTGTGGTTCCTCGTACAGCGTGTCGGGCGGCGCGAGTTGTTGGATACGACCGTCATCAAACACGGCGACACGGTCGGACATGGTCAAAGCTTCGGTCTGATCATGGGTGACGTAAACCGTGGTGATGCCCAGATCATGCGCAAGGCGGGTGATTTCAAACTGCAATGTCTCACGCAGTTGTTTGTCCAGAGCGCCCAGCGGTTCGTCCATCAAGACAAGCTCTGGCTCGAACACCAGCGCCCGGGCCAGCGCGATACGCTGTTGTTGGCCGCCGGACAATTGCGCTGGGCGCCGACCGGCAAAATCCTGCATCTGCACCATTCCCAGTGCGCGCATCACTTTCTTTTCGCGCTCGTCCTTGCCGATCTTGCGGACCTCAAGTGGAAAACTGAGGTTTTCGGCAACTGTCATGTGCGGAAACAGAGCATAGTTCTGAAACACCATGCCTATTCCACGTTTGTGGGGCGGGATGTTGTTGATCGAAACCCCGTCGAGACGAATGTCACCATGCGTTGCCGTCTCGAACCCGGCCAGCATCATCAGGCAGGTTGTCTTGCCAGAGCCCGAGGGGCCAAGCATGGTCAAAAACTCGCCCTTGGGCATGGAGAGGTTGAGGTCTTTGACGACGAGGTTCTCGCCATCGTAACTCTTTTGCACGCGTTCGAATTCGACGAACGCCTGATCGGTCGCAGTATCGGCCAAAAATTGGCTCCCCGTTTTTGCTTTCGTGGTTACCCACTTGTTACCACATGTAAATCTGGACCGATCCCATCTTGCAACCGGCAAGCCCGGAAAATCAGTTGAGTCCGGTCATTCTGGTCGATTTCACTGCAAAAATTCGGATTTTTGGGCAAGTGTGCTGTCATCCAGAGTGGAGAATTCAATGGGAATCAGGGAAGCGGCATTCCAGCTTTCGGAATACAAACAGCGTCTGGCGCAGGTCAGGGCAGCGATGGAGCACGCTGATCTGACGTGTTTGCTGATCACCGATCCGTCTAACATGTGTTGGTTGACGGGCTACGACGGCTGGTCCTTTTACGTACATCAGGGCGTTGTCGTCACCCATGATGCCGATCCCCTGTGGTGGGGGCGCGCGCAGGATGTTGCGGGTGCTTTGCGCACTGCGTGGATGGCACCGGACCGGGCGGTTGGCTATCCCGAGAACTATATCCAGACCCCGGATCGGCACCCGATGGAAGATCTGGCGACTTACCTCTCTGGTCGAGTCGGCGTGGAGATGGACAATTACTACTATTCGGCCAAGGCACACGCGGTGCTCGGGCAGGCGGGTGTTGACCTTGTCGATTCCACGGGTCTGGTGAACTGGTGCCGCGCAATCAAATCCGAGGCCGAGATCGGTATGATGCGTCAGGCGGCGCGGATTTCCGAAG
>JBCBDZ010000043.1:0-20718 GCA_038529225.1 Pseudomonadota bacterium
GTGAATGACGTCCAACTGCTCAAACCCATTCCCGGTCTCGCCGCGCGGTTGGCCGAAGCCAAGGAGATGGGCGTTTACGGAACCAAGGAACGCTCGGTCATCAATGCGGCCAACGCGGACGGGATCAACGCCATCGTCGCCAATCAGATGGACGTTGCCCATCAGGTGATCGATGCCGGCATGGTGCCGATCATCGAGCCCGAGGTGAACATCCACTCAACGACCAAGGGCGAGGCCGAGGCGATGCTGGCCGAGGCCCTGATGGCGCAGATCGAAACGCTGGGTGAGGGGCAGGACGTGATGCTGAAGCTGACCTTGCCGGATGTGCCGGGCCTGTACGACACACTTGCCGATCATCCCTGCGTGCTGCGGGTGGTGGCCCTTTCGGGCGGGTATTCGACCGCCGATGCCAGCGCGCGACTGGCCCAGAACCACAAGATGATTGCCAGCTTCAGCCGCGCCCTGACCGAAGGGCTACAGCGGGACATGGCAGACGCCGAGTTCGAAGCGGCACTGGGCAGCAACATTTCCACAATCCACGCCGCGTCCATCGCATGACAAACGGTCTTTGACGCAAAGACCGGACGGACATCGACGCGATGTCCTGTGAGGCTGCACCGTTTTCTGCGTCAGAAAACCACCGGAGACCGCGTCGGTCTCCGTCTAGCGTTTGAGCCGGGCACTGCGCCCGCCCCGACGGGTGGTGGGGGCCGCCTGGCGGTTCGGCAACTCATCCATAACGGCGCGCCGGGCATCCGGGCTCATGCGGCTCCACGCCCCGATCTCGTCAATGGAACGCGCACACCCCGTGCACAGCCGCGTCTCGGGATGGATCACGCAGATTTGCACGCAGGGGCTTTCGATCTCGTCTCGCGTCCAGATGGGGATGTTGGAACTGATGTCGCTCATGCCTGCCTCTTGATCACTGCCAGCCGGTCCAGCAGTCCCTGCAGGATATACCCCGCCGCCACATGATCAATGACCTCTGAGCGACGCTTGCGCGTCGTATCCGCCTCAAGCAGGGCTTTTTCCGCCGCCACCGTGCTCAGCCTTTCGTCCCAAAAGGTGATCGGTCCGTCCCACAACTGCCCCAGATTGCGCGCAAAAGCGCGGGTCGACTGGCAGCGCGGTCCTTCGGATCCGTCCATGTTGCGCGGCAGGCCTAGCACCAGCCCTCCCACATTCCGCTCTGCAATCAGATCCCGAAGTCGCGCCGCATCCAGCCCGAATTTGCGCCGTCGCACGGTTTCAAGTGGGGTCGCGACGGACAGGAAGGTATCGGACACGGCCACGCCAATCGTCTTGTCGCCCAGGTCCAGCCCCATCAGCGCCCGCATCTCAGGGACTTCGGCAGCAAAGGTGTGAACATCATCGGTGATCACTGCAGACCAACCCGGTCCGCGGTGCGGTTCAGGATGTCGACGGCCGTCAGATCGTCTGCAAACACCTCCATGGCGTTTTCGAAGATGGCGCGGGCTTGCGCGCGGTCTCCCAGCACGCCGAGGGCAGAGATCAGCTGGGCCCAGTCCTCGACGGGCCCGCCTTCGGTTGCCAGCCTGTCACTCAAGCCTGCGACCATCCCCTGGATCATGTCCATCTGGGCGGCAGGGCTCATTTCTGACGCCGCCTCTATCTGTTCCTGTGTCGGGCCGCGTCCGGTGCCGATTGCGGTGCGGGCATAATCCACGCCAGCGCGCATGGCGATGTCGGGCATCTGCGCGTCAATCGGTGCAATCCATGGCGCATCCGCAGGCCCTTCGCGCAGCAACTGATCCCAAAGGCGCAACGCCGTGTCCGGACGCCCTGTCTGCGCCATCATCAGCCCATAGTAATAGCGCGCAGCGCCATCCCGTGGATCCATCGCAAGGGTGCGCTCCAGCACTTGCTCGGCTTCGGGTGACACATATCCGCCAGCCGCCAGTATCAACAAATCCGCGTATTCCGAGAAATCCTGCGCTGTGGCATCAGCACCCTTGAGGGCGATGACACGCTCTTTGGCGACATGGGCGGCTCCATAGTTGCCAAGCCGTGCCTCAGACTGGCTGAGCAGGGTAAAGCCCTGCAAATCATCGGGCCGGGTTTCAACCGCCTCACGCAGGCGCGTGACAAGCGCAACATAGTCGGGGTCAGCATCAAGGGCCGGTCTGTCGGGCACGCTGGCTTCGGCGGCCTCTTGCCCGGGCCGTTCCGTGCGCATGATCTGGGCCGCCTCGATCCGATCCGCCAATGCCAGATCACCATATCCCGGCGCGCCAAGTTCGAGGTAAATCGCGAATGTCCCGCCAACCAGCACCACCGCCGTGACACCGGCGAGAAGCGGCCCACTGCGTCCACCGCGCCCCGGGGTCTTGGCGTTTTTGAGGGCCGCGTCGGCTGCAAGGATGCGCCGTGACACCTCGGCCAGAGCGCGTTCGCCGTCGGCCGTGGACAGCACCCCACGTTCCAGGTCGCGCTCAACCTCGCGCAGTTGGTCGCGGTACACATCCAGATCATAGGCCGCCGCAGGGCGCGCCTGTTCGCCACCACGGAACTGCGCGCGCAGCAGTGTTGCCACCACCACCAGCGTCAGACATCCCGTGACAATCCAGAACAGCATTTCGTCCTCTCCCCGCGCAACTCGACCCCATGTAAACACTGCCCCTGCCAAGCAAAAGAGGCAAAGAGGTCGCGCACGGGGTCTTGTGGTCTGTCCTGCGACAAGAATGCGCGGCCTCGTGTCGCATAAATGATAAAAAGTGCCGCCCGCGCTGGCCTTTTTCTTCGCCACAGCGGCCATTACAAATCCCAGACGCCATTATTCGATTCCTGCGACGGAGCGCGCATTCATGAAACGATATTCTGCCTTTGCCATCGCACGCGAAGCGGCACGGTATCACTCCGGCTGGGAACGGGCGTGGCGCGCGCCGGAACCGAAATCGAAATACGATGTGATTATCATCGGGGCAGGGGGGCACGGGCTTGCCACGGCCTACCACCTTGGCAAGAACCACGGGATCACAAATGTCGCCATTCTGGAAAAAGGGTGGCTGGGCGGCGGCAACACCGGGCGCAACACCACGATCATCCGCAGCAATTACCTGCAGGACCCATCGGCAGCGATCTATGAAAAGTCGCGTAGTCTTTACGAGACGATGAGCCAGGATCTGAATTACAATGTCATGTTCAGCCCCCGTGGCGTGATGATGCTGGCCCAGACCCAGCACGAAATCCGCGGCTACCAGCGCACGGCACATGCCAACGCGTTGCAGGGGGTCGCGACCGAGTTCATCAGTCCCAAGCGGGTCAAGGAACTGTGCCCGATCATCGACATCAACGGCCCGCGCTATCCGGTACTGGGCGCTTTGTGGCAGGCACGGGGTGGGACAGCACGCCACGATGCGGTCGCATGGGGCTATGCGCGGGCGTGCTCGGACATGGGCATGGACGTGATCCAGAAATGCGAAGTCACCGCGATCCGTCGCGAAGGCGACAAGGTCGTCGGCGTTGACACGTCCAAAGGACCCATTGATTGCACAAAGCTGGGCATCGTTGTTGCAGGCCATTCAGGCGATGTGGCGAACATGGCGGGCTTCCGTCTGCCGATCGAATCCGTTGCGTTGCAGGCCCTCGTGTCCGAACCCATCAAACCCTGCATGGATGTGGTCGTCATGGCCAACACGGTCCACGGGTACATGAGCCAGTCCGACAAGGGCGAAATGGTGATCGGTGGCGGCACGGACGGGTACAACAATTACACCCAGCGCGGGTCATTCCATCATATCGAGGAAACCGTGCGCGCGCTGATCGAGACATTCCCGATGATTTCTCGTCTCAAGATGCTGCGCCAATGGGGCGGGATCGTGGACGTGACCGGAGACCGCTCGCCCATCCTGTCCAAAACGCCGGTCGAGGGGGTGTTCATCAATTGCGGCTGGGGCACAGGCGGGTTCAAGGCGATCCCGGGGTCGGGCTGGGCCATGGCGGAACTGATGGCCAGGGGCCGCTCGCCGCTGACGGATGAATTCTCACTGGACCGGTTCCGGGCAGGCAAGTTCATCGACGAGAGTGTTGCGGCAGGGGTGGCTCACTGATGGTCGTGGGGATGTATGCCGTGATGGGTCGTGGACCCTTCGGCGCGGATGGCCTCGCGGTCGGCTTCGGTCTGAGGACGCTCGGTCGCGCGCTCGTCAATGATCTTGCCACGCCCAGTGCGCCGCTCGCGCACAGCCATCACAACACCGACGATCACAAAACCAAGAACGATACCCCACAGCCATTCCATGGCCTACTCGATCGTCTTCTTGCCCTCACCGGCGGCAGATCCAAAGGCAATCAAGTTGCTCACGTCAACTTCGCGCCCACCGCGCGCTGCTTTTCGTTTCGCAACACCGCGCTGTTCCAGCACGAACATCACGATGGCACCCACGATAATGGCGCCAAAGACCAGAACGGCCCCCATCTCTTTGCTCATGGCATTCTCCTGTCAACTTTGTCTGACACTGACACAAAATCGGGCGCAGCGTCACGCAAAATCGCCAAACCGGCGGGACGCAGCCAGCGCGGATGCACCCAACCGGCTGTCCTTGGCCCGTTTCGCATGGCCCTGCGTGGCGCTGTTGTACCGGTGGCGAAAACGGATGTGATGGAGGCTCACAGACAGGAGTCACCATCATGTCAGACCATTCACATACCAACCTTCATCGCAGTGACGGCACCAGTGCGCGCGGGCTGCTTATCGCCTTTTCGCTCATTGTGGCCTTCATCCTGCTTATCGCCTTTGTCGGCTCTTTTGCCGGGGATGACGGAGCCGCACTCGACTCTGCGATCACCCCGGCGGGCGAGGGGGTCATTGCGCCCGACATCCAGCCGGCCCCGGTGCCCACGGAATAATCCAACCACATACCTTCGAACCGCAACTGGCGGGCGTCTTGTGACGTCCGCCTTTTTCGCGTCGACCTGCCAGACGGGAGCATGCCCATGCTGATCCTCACCTGCCCCTGCTGCGGCCAGACGGGCGAAGAATCCGAATTTCACGCAGGCGGCGAGGCGCATCTGAAACGCTTTGGCCCCGGGTCCAGCGATGTGGAGTTCGAAGGCTACATGTTCATGCGTGAAAACCCCAAAGGCGTGCATTTCGAACGTTGGCGGCACGCCTATGGCTGTGGCAAGTGGTTCCACGTGGCACGGTGCACGGTGACGCTCGAAGTGTTCGGAACATACTCGGCGCAGACCGTCGAACCGCCCCAAGCCCTCAAGGACATCATCTCGGCGAAACGACCCGGCTGGTCATGGAGGGATGTCGCATGATGTTTCTTCTGACTGAAAATACCACCGCCGGAGGCTCACATGCCTCAACCCGCACCGAGGGCAGATCATGAGCACACGTCTTTCCACCGGCGGTCGCCTGCTGAACAAGGGCGCACCAAGGAGTTTCACGTTCAACGGCAAGACGCTGAACGGCTATGAAGGTGACACGCTCGCCTCTGCGCTTCTGGCCAATGATCAGATGCTGGTGGGGCGGTCGTTCAAGTACCACCGCCCCCGCGGGATCGTGGCCAGCGGCGTGGAAGAACCCAACGCACTGGTGAACCTTGGCGCGGGCGGCGCGTTTGAGCCCAACCAGCGCGCCACCACCACCGAACTGTTCGATGGCTTGCAAGCCACCAGCCAGAACCACTGGCCCAGCCTTGAGTTCGATGTTGGCGCGATCAATGCCAAATTGGCCCGCTTCATGCCTGCCGGTTTTTATTACAAGATGTTCATCCATCCGCGCCCTTTGTGGAAATATGTCTACGAACCCTTCATCCGGCAGGCCGCCGGGCTGGGACAGGCCCCCAAGGCGCGGGACGAGGACAGCTATGAACACTTTTATGCGTTCTGCGATGTGCTTGTCGTGGGCGGGGGCATCGCGGGCCTGACTGCGGCAAAATCTGCTGCCGCGTCCGGGGCGCGGGTGCTGGTGCTGGAACAGACGGCCCATTGGGGCGGGCGTGCCCCGGTTGATGGGGGCAATGTGGACGGTGCACCTGTGGATAAGGTGGTGGACGAACTGGTGTCAGAGCTGTCTGACATGGCCAATGTCACACTGCGCTTACGCACCATGGGGGCCGGAGTCTATGACCACGGTTACGTGCTGGGATATGAGCGTTTGCGCGATCACGCGCCCGCATCCCAAGGCCCGCGCCATCGTTTGTGGCGCATCCGCGCAGGGCACGTGATCACCGCGACCGGCGCGCTGGAACGCCCCCTGAGCTTTGCAGGCAATGATACTCCTGGGGTCATGCTTGCTTCGGCGGTGCGCGATTACGTTGTGAATTACGGGGTCGCCCCGGGCAAGCGCACTGTGGTCGTGACCAACAATGATGATGCCTATCGTACCGCTTTGACCCTGAAACATGCAGGTTTGAGCGTGCCGCTTATCCTTGATGCGCGTGAGCCGGGGGACGACAGCCCGCTTGTGAGCGCAGCCAAAGAGGCCGGCATTCGCGTCCTTGCGGGACACGGCGTCGCCAAAGTCCTTGGCGGAAAACGTGTGACGGGTGTTGCCGTCTGTGCGCAAGCGGGTGCGGGTGATGTGCTCGAAGAGATCGAGTGCGAAATTGTGGCGATGTCCGGCGGCTGGTCGCCCGTCGTTCACCTTTGGTCCCATTGTGGCGGCAAGCTGCGGTGGGACAGTGATTTCGCCATGTTCCGCCCCGATGTGGATAAAGCACCGACAGGTCAGGACGGCAGCGGGTTTGTCACTGCGGCAGGGGCCGCCAACGGACACTTCGGACTGTCCGACATCCTGAGCGATGCCCATGCCAGCGGTGGCACAGCCGCCAAGGCGACAGGGTTTGGCAAATCGAGACGCAAAGCGCCCAAAGCGGACAGCGTGGACGAGGCCCCAATGGCGCCCGTATGGCTGATGCCACAAGGTGCTGATGTAGAACTGCGCAGCAAGGCGTGGCTCGACTATCAGAACGACGTCAAGGTTTCGGACGTCCAGCTGGCCGCACAGGAAGGGTTCGAAAGCGTCGAACACGCCAAACGCTACACTACACTGGGTATGGCGACGGATCAGGGAAAGCTAAGCAATATCAACGGCCTTGCGATCCTTTCTGATGCATTGGATCAGCCGATCCCGCAAACCGGCACCACGACATTCCGCCCGCCCTATACCCCGATCTCCATGGGCGCGATTGGTGGCGAAGCACGCGCCGAGGTGTTCCAACCCGTGCGGCGCACGCCCATGCATGACTGGCACGACGCAAATGGCGCAAACTGGGAGCCGGTTGGCCAATGGCGCCGTCCGCTGGCTTATGTTCGCGCGGGCGAAAAACTGAGCGCGGCGGTGATGCGTGAAACGCGGAACGTGCGCGAAAACCTCGGGCTGCTGGATGCATCGACCCTTGGCAAGATCATCGTGAAGGGGCCGGATGCGGGCCGTTTCCTCGATATGCTCTACACCAACATGATGAGCACGCTGAAGCCGGGCAAGTGCCGCTATGGCTTGATGTGCGGTGAAAACGGGTTCCTGATCGATGACGGCGTCGTTGCGCGCATCAATGACGACACGTTCCTGTGCCACACGACCACCGGTGGGGCCGAGCACATCCATGGGCACATGGAAGAATGGCTGCAAACCGAATGGTGGGACTGGAACGTCTATGTGGCCAACGTCACAGAGCAATACGCTCAGATTGCCGTGGTTGGCCCGCAGGCCCGTGCGGCCCTTGAGGCGCTTGGGGGCATGGATGTCTCCAAAGAGGCGTTGGGGTTCATGGAGTGGGCCGATGGCACCATCGGGGGCTTTGACGTGCGGGTCTACCGCATCTCGTTCTCGGGTGAACTCAGCTACGAGATTGCTGTCAAAGCCTCGCAAGGGCAGGCATTCTGGGATGCTTTGATGGCTGCGGGGGCTGACCTTGGCGTGATGCCCTACGGCACCGAGGCGCTGCACATCCTGCGCGCCGAAAAAGGGTTCATCATGATCGGGGACGAGACCGACGGCACCGTGATCCCGCAGGATCTGGGCCTGCACTGGGCACTGTCCAAGAAGAAGGAAGACTATCTGGGCAAGCGCGCGCACCTGCGCACCCACATGGCGGACCCGACGCGATGGCAGCTTGTCGGGCTGGAAACCACAAACGGATCCGTCCTGCCGGACGGCGCCTATGCAGTGGCGCCAGGCACCAATGACAATGGCCAGCGCAACGTGCAGGGGCGGGTGACGTCGACCTATCACTCACCCAATCTGAACAAGGGGATCGCGATGGGCTTGATCCTGAACGGGCCGGACCGGATGGGTGAGGTGCTGGAATTCCCGGGCACCGATGGAAAGATCCATAGCGCACGCATTGTCAGCCCTGTGTTCTACGATCCCGAGGGGGAGAAACAGAATGTCTAAGCCAGTGAGCGCATTGAACGGAGCCGCGTGGGACGGCGGTATTGCGCAGATCAGCGAAGCGCCCCTGCAAGGCATGATCACGCTGCGCGGTGATCTGACATCTGCTGCCGTGATCAAGGCTGCGACCGGTGCGACAGGTCAAAAGATGCCTGAACAGGGCAGGGCGGAATGCGCTGGCGAAAACGGCATTTGCTGGATGTCGCCGGACGAGGTGTTGGTCTTGTGTGCTTACGCAGAGGTCGCCGGGACTCTGAAACAAATGCACGCGGATCTGGGCGCAACACATAGCCTTGCGGTGGACGTGTCGGACGCACGCGCACTGTTCCGTGTCGAAGGGCCAAACGCGCGGGAGGTGATGGCGAAACTCGCGCCAGTGGACCTGCATCCCGACAGTTTCACGCAAGGCATGTTCCGGCGCACCCGGATGGCACAGGTGCCCGCCGCCTTCTGGATGGCGAAAGAAGACGCATTCCACGTGGTGTGCTTCCGCTCCAACGCGCGATACATGTTTGATCTGCTCAAAACCGCGGCGCAACCGGGCAGCGCGGTTGGGTGTTTTTCGGAGCCGTAGGGCCGAACGCCGCGTATCGCCGCGATGAAAAACGACACGGGGGCGAAAAACTGTCCCGCGCTTCAACGTTGGTCCCTTGACCTTGCGGTAAACGGACCAATCTGTCAGTCAGTCCGTGAATGACCAAAAAAGGGGGCCCAGATGGCTTTTGAACTTCCCGACCTTCCATATGCGCACGATGCGCTGGCGTCCAAAGGCATGTCTGCCGAAACGCTGGAGTTCCACCACGACCTGCACCACAACGCCTATGTCACAAACGGCAACAAGGCGATTGAAGGCACGGAATGGGCGGACAAGTCCATGGAAGAGATCATCGTGGGCACCTATGATGCGTCTGCCGTGGCACAGAACGGAATCTTCAACAACATCAGCCAGTTGTGGAACCACAACCAGTTCTGGGAAATGATGGGCCCCGACAGCGGCGCGATGCCGGGCGAGCTTGAAAAGGCGATCATCGAAAGCTTTGGCTCGGTGGACGAGTTCAAGTCGCAATTCTCTGCGGCGGGTGCGGGCCAGTTCGGATCGGGCTGGTGCTGGCTGGTCAAGGATGCCGACGGTGGTCTGAAAGTGACCAAGACAGAAAACGGCGTAAACCCACTGTGTTTTGGTCAGACGGCCCTGTTGGGCTGTGACGTGTGGGAGCATTCCTACTACATCGACTTCCGCAACAAGCGTCCTGTTTACCTCACCAACTTCCTCGACTACCTCGTAAACTGGGAAAACGTCGCAAGCCGCCTGTAACCGGTTTTTGACGCAACAACAGGTTGGAGTGCGACGCGCATTCCAAAGATAGACAGCGCCCCCGAAGCGGGGCGCTGACTTGTTTTCCGCGCCGGAAAACAGCCTGAAACCGCGTCGGTTTCAGGTCACCCCAGCGCCAAAAGCGCCGCATCCGCATCTGCAACGACCTCGAAATAAGTCAGCAGGCTCGGATCCGCGAAATCCTGCGCCACAACGTGCTGCAAAAGCGAAATCAAGGGGTCCCAATATCCACGCGTGTTCACCAGCACCACCGGCTTTTCATGCAGGCCCAACTGCCGCCAAGTGAGGACCTCGAACATCTCGTCCAGTGACCCCGCACCCCCCGGCAGCACCACGACCGCGTCGCAGTTCATGAACATCACCTTCTTGCGCTCATGCATGGTCTCGGTCACCACATATCGGGTCAGGTCGGTCTTGCCGACTTCCCAATCCACCAGATGCCTTGGGATCACGCCAAACGTGTCGCCACCACCCGCCTCGGCGGCGCGCGCCACGGTGCCCATCAGGCCGACATCGCCCGCACCATAGACCAGCCGCCAGCCGCGGGCCGCAATGCCGGAGCCGAGCCGTGCCGCATCAGCGGCGTATTCCGGGTCAGTCCCGGTGCGTGCGCCGCAAAAAACGCATACAGACAGTGGGGCCATGGCAACAGTTCCTGATATCAGTGCTGAAAACGGACGCCTAAAGCGCCTGTGTTTTGACCGTTTTAATCCGCCCTGATATGCAGGTGCAACGAAACCGGCCCGTATTGGGCGCAGGAGACTACAGAAATATGTCGAAAGAAGCGGGTTCTGCCGGGGGAAATGGCGCCTTGATCGGGGCAGCGGCCATTGTGGCCGTTGGCGCGATAGGTGCTGCCCTGTGGGTGAACTCGAATACGGCGGAAGAAACGCCCGAGGCCGTGGTCGAGGTCGCAGTGACGCCCGAAGCCGCACCTGCACCAGCCGCGTCCGCTCCCGAAAGCGCGCAGGTGGCGCCTCCATCCATCGACGAAGTGCGACTGGAACCTGACGGGCTGACCATCATCGCCGGGCGCGCCACACCGGGCAGTGAGGTTTCCGTGCTGTTGGACGGAGACAGCAAAGCCTCGGTCACAACCGACCCCGGAGGCAGTTTCGCGGCGATCACGCTGCTGCCCTCGAGCCAGGAGGCTCAGGTGCTGACGGTGGTGCAACGCGTCGGGATGGATGAAACGGCGTCGCTGGACGAAGTTATTCTTGCTCCGCTTGCGCAACCCGGCCCCTCTGCGCAAGAAGACGCGCCACTGATCACAGAAGAGAATACAGGCGAGATCGTAAATACCGAAAACACAGAAGTGGCTTCTGTCATTCCGTCTGATGCGCCCCAGGCGCCTCAGCGCCAAAGCCGTGCAGAACCACAGACCCCGGATCAGGCAGATGCCGCAATCGCCCAGGTGCCCGCCACCACGGTGCCAGACGTGCCCGTGCCCTCACCCGCAACGCCTCAGGCCGAAGCGCCGGCGCCAGTGCCCGAAGTTGTGGCCACCGGGCAAGAGACGCCGTTGCCAGCCAAACCCGACGAAACGGCTACGGCATCAAACACCGCTGAGGACGACGCGACGCAGGATACCGTTGTCGCCGCCGCCGGCGAACCGTCGGTTTCCGGGAACGAGGTTACCGACACCGCAGCCGAGCAGCCGAGCCCGACCGTAACAGCCGAACCCGCACCAGCTGTGACTGTACTCAAGTCGACGCCAGACGGGGTTGAAGTGCTCAACACATCCGCGCCAGAAGCGCTGGACAACATCGAACTCGACACCATCAGCTATTCAAGCACGGGCGACGTGCAACTGGCCGGTCGCGCGCAATCCGAGGCGGATGTGGTGCGGGTCTACGTCAACAACCGACCCATTGCCGATCTGGACGTGGACGCAAATGGCGACTGGAGCGGTGCGCTGCCCCAGATCGATACCGGTGTTTACACTCTGCGCGTCGATGAACTGGATGCAGAAGGGGACGTGACCAGCCGCGTTGAGACCCCGTTCCGACGCGAAGACCCGACCGTTCTGGCCCAAAGCGACACGTCGGCCGCGGCGACGCAAATCACGGTACAGACCGGAAACACCCTTTGGGCGATCGCGCGGGATCGTTATGGCGAGGGGCTGCTTTACGTGGAGGTGTTCGAGGCCAATCGGGACCGCATCCGCGATCCTGATCTGATCTTTCCCGGTCAGGTTTTTGCCCTGCCAAATTGAGGGCGGCACTGGCACATCCCGGACTGCTGGACTAGATAAAGGCGTCTCGCGCACAAGGACGCTTTATGCCATCTGACACCACTGCCACGACAGACGACGCGGATACGCAGAAATCCCGCACGCCGGTGGAAGCCGCCGAGCGCGCGTCAGGCTGGCGCACGATCCGCAAGGTCGCACCCTACCTGTGGCCAGCGGACATGCCCTGGGTCAAGAAGCGGGTCGTGTGGGCCATGCTGGCGCTCGTCCTGTCCAAGGTCGTGTCTGTCTATACCCCCATCATCTACCGCGACGCGGTGGATGCGCTGGCCGATCAGGGCGTATCGACCCTGGCGCTTGGGGCCGTTGGTCTCACAATTGCCTACGGGATGGCACGCCTGATGACGGTCGGCTTTCAACAGTTGCGAGACGCGATCTTTGCCCGCGTGGCGCAGCGCGCCTTGCGTATGCTTGCGCTTGAAACGTTTGAGCACATCCACCAACTGTCCATGCGCTACCACATCACGCGCAAGACCGGGGGCCTCAGCCGTATTATCGAACGGGGGGTCAAGGGCGTCGAATTTCTGCTGCGCTTCCTGTTGTTCTCGATCGGCCCGCTGGTCCTTGAACTGCTGATGATCGGGGTCGTGCTGACAATTCTGTTTGATGCCTGGTACCTGCTGGTCGTCGCTGCCACCATAGCCCTTTACGTCTGGTTCACATTCAGGATCACCGAATGGCGCGTCAAACAGCGCAAGGTCATGAATGATCAGGACACGGACGCAAACCAAAAGGCCATCGACAGCCTGCTGAACTATGAAACCGTCAAGTATTTCGGCGCCGAACAGCGTGAGGCGACCCGCTATGACAGCGCGATGGAGAAATACGAGGCTGCGGCCCTCAAAACCAGCTATTCGCTCGCCTTTCTGAACTTTGGCCAGTCGGTGATCATCACGGGCGGCCTTGTCGCGGTGATGGTCATGGCGGCGGTCGGGGTGCAGAATGGCACATTGACCGTGGGCGATTTCGTGATGGTGAACGCATACATGATCCAGATCACGATGCCGCTGAACTTCCTTGGCACCGTCTACCGCGAAATCCGGCAGGCGCTGGTGGATATGGGCGAGATGTTTGATCTGCTCGAACAACCCGCAGAGGTAAAGGACGCGCCCGGCGCTCGGGCACTGGACGTGACCGGAGGTCGGGTCGAACTGGACAAGGTGGAGTTCGGGTACGATCCCAACCGCGCGATCCTGAAAGGGGTCAGTCTGGTGGCGGAACCGGGTCAACAGGTGGCCATCGTCGGCTCGACCGGGTCGGGCAAATCGACCATCGGGCGGCTCTTGTTCCGGTTCTACGATGTGGGCGGAGGTGCCCTGCGCATCGACGGGCAGGACGTGCGCGAGGTGACCCAGGACAGCCTGCATGCGGCCATCGGCGTTGTGCCGCAGGACACGGTGCTGTTCAACGACACGATCCGTTACAATATCGCCTATGGGCGCGACGGGGCCAGCCAGGCCGACATCGAAGCGGCGGCAAAGGCGGCCCAGATCCACGACTTTATCGCACGGCTGCCGGATGGTTATGAAACCACGGTGGGTGAACGGGGATTGAAGCTGTCGGGGGGTGAGAAACAGCGCGTCGGCATCGCACGGACCTTGCTCAAGAACCCGCCGATCCTGCTCTTGGATGAGGCGACGAGTGCGCTGGACACCGAGACCGAACAGGACATCAAGGCCGCGCTCAACGCCGCGGGCGAGGGGCGCACGGTGCTGACCATTGCGCACCGTCTGTCCACCGTGGCCGAGGCTGACCGGATCGTCGTTCTGGAGGACGGAGAAGTGGTTGAGACAGGGACACATGAAGCGTTGTTGGCGCGCGACGGGCGCTATGCGCAACTCTGGCAGCGTCAACAGGCGGATGAAGAAGCTTGAGATGCGCTCGCGCCGGATGCTTTGAAACCCGTTTCATGCCATGGGTGAAGTTGAAAAGAGTCCTGCCCTCACTGCCGGAACGGGGCGTTCCCTGCGGGCGTGTGGGCAGGTGGACGGCTGGCCCGGTATGAAACCAAGATACGGTCAGCCTGTAGGACGCCTGTCAAAGCCCGCGCAACGGGCCGTGGATGTGCGCAGGCCGCAGCCCGACAACCCGACACCTTGACCGTTGCGCGGTGCCGTGAGCGGGTGCCGCCCTGTCCAGTGACTGGAGCCTAGTTGGTCTCCGTCAGGAACGGGTTCTGATCGACGAATGTCTCTGGCCCAAGGTAGAGCAGCAGGTTTTCTAGCTCGCGCAGATCCTGCACATAAGACGCAATGGCGGCCGTGCTTGAAATGCCCTTGCTTTCGGCATTGCTCATCCAGTCGGCAAGTGCATCCCTCGAGCCCAGCCACAAGCTTTCCGTCAAGGCACGGTCCGCCTTTTTCCAGACAAGTCCGCGTTCGATCATGACAGAGCGAAAGGAGTTGTCGAACGCATCCCACGCCGCCGAGCGCCGGGCGAGCCCTTCGCCGGAGATCGCGCGAATGGCCGCCTGGTCTTCGGGTGAAATCTGCGCCCATGCGTCGTTGGACAAAAGCACAGAGAACGTGGGCGTATAAAGGCCATTGTCCACTTCCATAACTTCAAAGCGGGACTCTTCGTTCCAGAGCCCGATCGCCATAGCCGCGCCGTGGGCCATGAGGTAAACCGGGTCTTCCTTGCCCCGTGCCTTGAGAGAGGCCTCAAGGGCTGCGAACTCTGCGCGCATGACCTGTGGTCCGCGCGTGTCCAGACCAAGGAAGTAGGGCGTGTTGTATTCGTTTCTTTCGGTGACCTGCATCGTCGGTGTGATCGACAGGCTGGTGTCGTGCCAGATATGCGCCGCCGGCGCCGCGATGAAGCCAAGGATTTCGGCTTCGGTAAAGTAGTCTGCCTTGTCCAGATGCTCCTGATGTAGATACCACATGGCCACTGCCGTCTGTTCGGCAGATCCGCCAAACATCGGCAACATCGGCAGTTGCAGCAATGGATGCTGCTCGGCGATGGTGGGGTTCAGTACATAGGCACCATCAACCTGACCGGAGGTGACCAACGCATACTGTTCGTCATGGTTGCGGTTCATGACCTCGGGTTCGACAAAGGTCACCCGACCTTCCGTGGCAGCCTCGATGTCTTCAAGATAGGTGTCCACGATGCCGGAGTTGATGATGAAAGGGGGCGCGGATGCTTTGTTGAAGGTGAACACGAGTGTGTCACCATCTGTCCCTTCGGATGTGGCAACGACGGGGGTGTCACCGGACCCCAGGCACGGAATCACCAGTTGTTGCCCGATGAAAATCCGGTCCGGGTTCGATCCGATGACATCGACATTGGCGGAATAGATCGGCTGATACAGGGTAGAGCCGTATACCTTGAGGCTGATGCGGCTTAACGAATCCCCACTGACGACCGTGTAGGTTTCACCGCAGGTCGCAGTGCCTTGCTGCGCCAAGGTGCCGGTTCCCAGCGCAAGACCAAGCGCGAGAGTGCTGAAAAATGACGTCGATTTTGTGAAATGCATTTCGTTTTAACCCCAAATACCAATGCCAATACGTCACGCTGGGACTGTCTGAGAACATTCGCTTTGCGGAATGTGCGCGCCCGGCGTCAGGTGTCGATCAATCGTGACCCTGCGCGCAAGTATGGCATCCGGCTGATCGGGTGACCATACGTAACGCAGGTTTTTTGGGGCCAGGATTCAACGACTGGCTGTGCCAGTGCGGGGTGAGGCGCACCGTGAGTTGAAACAGGTCAAGAGGACGCGATCCTTGAGGGCAAAACGCCTGCTTGGGCCCGACACAGTGATTCCGTGTCGGGTGCCGGAGCGTTGGTGCCTGTGGCCTGCCTGCCGGAGTTACTCCGCAGCTTTGAGCGGAGGTGTGCCCGAAAAGGGCAGTTCCGGTTGTGCTGACGCCGCCTGACCTTCGTCGTCGAAATCCCACACCAACTCGCGGCTCTTCATCCTGCTTGTCTGGCGCGAGAGCGACCAGTCGCGCGCGGCGACGCTGGCGCGCCCAAGCGACATCTTTGCCAGAAGCTGGCTGAGCCATTCGGCATAGGTCACGACCCACACGCGCATGGCCAGCAGGGAGGGCGTGACCATCAGAGTGAGTACCGTCGCGATGCCGAGGCCAAAGACCACCGCCGTTGCCAGCTGTTTCCACCAAAGCGCCGTCGGGCTGTCCACCGTGTAACCACCGCCACCAAAATCGAGGCTGAGCCCGAACATCATCGGGGCCAGACCCGCCATTGTGGTGATCGTCGTCAGAAGGACGGGCCGGATGCGATCCTGTGCTGTGCGAATGACCGCTTCGATCCGGGGCATGTAGCGTTCGTATTCCTGATAGGTGTCGATCAGGACGATGTTGTTGTTCACCACGATGCCCGCAAGCGCAACAATCCCCGTGCCCGTCATGATGATCGAGAATGTCTGATCCATGATCAGCATCCCCCACAGCACTCCGGCCGTCGACAGCACGACAGCGAGCAGCACGAGGATGGCGTTGTAAAAGCTGTTGAACTGCGCCAGCAGGATGATGAACATCAAAAACAGCGCACCCGCAAAGGCCTGCATCAGGAAGGCGCCTGACTCTTCCTGATCCTGTTGGTCGCCCGTCCACTCATGATCGAGCCCGGCGGGGAAGGGATCAGTGTCCAGCCATTTGCTGATTTCCTGCACCCGTTCGTTGGCGTTGATCGGGATCACGCGCAGATCGCCGGTGTCGATGGCCGCTTGCAGATCAACGCCGCGCCCGCTGTCGTTCAGAGTGAACACGGTGTAGGTCGTGCCATCGTCGAACATGATCTCGCCATCCGGGGCCGGGCGCAGAATGGCCGAGGTCACCTCGACATCAGTGCCATCCACGTCCTCGGTGGTGACCAGTTTTTGCAAACCTGCCAGCACGTCCGCCTTCACGTCGAAATAGCGGACCTGATCCACACGGCTGATCTGCGCAAGTTCAGCAACCGGGGTGCGGGTGATGAAGTTGGCCAGGGGCACAAGGCCATCACCGGTGCGCACCTTGAGCGTGTCGAGGGTCGAAAGCACCCTGTCCTCTTCAGGCAGGCGGACGCGGATTTCGATTTCCTCGTCCGAGGTGTCCACGCGCATGTTATCAAGCCAGAGCCCCCGCGTGACCAGTTGCACCATGGCGCCGACCGTGGCGACATCCGCGCCGTAACGGCCTGCTTTTTCAACGTCCACGTCGATCTGCCAGTCGATGCCGGGCAGGGGGCGCGTGTCTTCGATCGTGATGAGGCCCGGCGTTGCCTCAAACTGTGCGCGGGTCAGCGCCGTGGCGGCCATCAGGTCGTCCCAGTCGTTGCCCTTGAGGCGCAGATGCACGGGTTTGCCCTGTGCTGGTCCTTGGGCCAGCGCGAGCGCCTCGGTCCGGATGCCGGGGATTTGGGCCAATTGGTCCCCCAGTTCTTCCATGACCGAGTCGCCGTCAAATTCATGCGCCTTGATTTCGCGCGTGACGGTGTAGCCAAGCAGAGGGATGGTAAACCACGTCTCGGTCGCTTCGGGCCGTTCCTCCCACGGGATGGTTTCAAGCTGGATTTGCCCGATGGCGTCCTTGGGGGCGCCGGCACCGCCAGTGTTGGCATTCAGGCCACCGTTGCCCGCAAAGGCAAAGGCGCTGCGAATGCCGGGGTGGTTGATCACAACTTCTTCGGCCTGGCGCAGCAGGGCGTCTTTTTCGTCCAGTGACAGGTTCCCGCGCGCCAGCACGTAGACGATGGCCTGTTCGGCCTCGGTCTCGACAAAAAACTCGACGCCGCGGTTGTTGTTGATGAAGTAGATGAGCGTCGTGCCGACAAACACAAAGACCGCCGCCACCATGACCAGCGGCATGACCGGATTGCCGACGATGCCCTGGATCACATAGCCAAAGCCCGAGCGTTGGTAGCCCGAGCGCACCTTGCGGTTGCTCTGCCCGAACATCTTGCGACCCGCCCAGCGACCCGCCCAGCCAAGGCGCACGAACAGCGCGCCTGCAGCGAGGAAGGCCAGGACCAGACCGCTGAGCGCAAGGCCAACAAGCGCGACCATCGCAAGCGCGTAGCCAAAGACCGTGATGAAGGTCGGCAGCACCGATCCGGTTGTGTTCTGCTGATCCATTGCCGCGAATTCCGCCCCGACAAAGCCCTGAAGGATCGGCAAGGCGCCCAAGCCTGCCAGAAGCAGGACGGCGAGCGGGAACAGCATAAGGTGCGCAAGCATCGGCAGGTGCGCGATGTTGCCGGCCTTGGCGGAAATCCAAGTGGTCAGTCGCCCCAGAACCCCGCCCATCACGGGCAGGTAGATCAGCGCAACGATCAGCGAGGCCGACAAAACAAAGATCAGCGTGACCGGCAGCATGCCCATGAACTCACCCGGTACGCCCGGCCAAAAGAGCATCGGCAGGAAGGCACAAAGCGTTGTGGCGGTGGAGGAGACCACAGGCCAGAACATGCGCTTGGCCGCATCCACATAGGATTGCATCGGTCCCGCACCCTCTTGCTGGCGCTTGTCGGCATATTCGACGACCACGATGGCGCCATCCACCAGCATCCCCACGGACAGGATCAGGCCGAACATCACGATGTTCGAGATGGAAATACCCATGATCGCCAACAGGACGAAACAGAGCAGGAAGGAGGTCGGGATGGCAAAGCCGACCAGCAGCGAGGCGCGCGGGCCGAGGGCCGCCAGCGACACGATCATCACCAGCGCAATGGCCGTAAAGACTGACCCCTGAAGCTGGCTGACCATGCCTGCCACTTCGCGGCTTTGGTCGTTGGAGGTGCCCACATCCACCGCAACCTTGAGGCCTTCGGGCCATTCATCGACGCGCTCGTCCACCATGGCCCTGACAGCCGTGGCGGTGTCGATCAGGTTGTACCCTTTGCGCTTGACCACCTGAAGCGCGACAGTGTCGTTGCCGTTGAAACGGGCGGTGGAGTCGCGGTCTTCGAAGGTGAGGTTGATCTGGGCGAGGTCGCCCAGAGTGACGACGCGGTCGCCATTCGTCTTGACCGGCAGGTTGTAGATGTCGCGCACCTCGTCGAAGGAGGACGGGATCTTGACCGCAAACGCACCCTGTTCGGTCTCGACCTCCCCGGCCGCAATCAACTGGTTGTTGTTGCGCACCACGTTGATCAGTTCTGCGGCGGTGACGTTGTAGGCCTCAAGGCGCAAGGGGTCGATGATCACCTCGACCATTTCGTCGCGGCTGCCCACGATGGAAGCTTCGAGCACCGCATCCATCGCTTCGATGTCGTCCTGCAAGTCCTTGGCAAAGCGGGTGATCGTGCGTTCGGGCACCGGGCCGGACAAGTTCACGATGATGATCGGGAATTCGGAAAAGTTGAATTCATCGAGCGTGTATTGCTCGAACCCGTCGGGAAAATCGGCTTCTGCGCCGTCCATGGCATCGCGCACGTCCGCCATGACCTGGGTCTTGTCCCAGCCGAATTCGAATTCGAGCACGACATTGGCATAGCCTTCGGCGGCGGTGGACGTCATCCGGTCCAGCCCGTCCAGATCGGCAAGTTCGGTTTCCATTGGCTGGATCAGCAGGGTTTCGGCATCCGCTGCAGAAATGCCGGGGAAGGGGACCGAGATCACAAGGGTGGGGATTTCGATGTCCGGCTCACCTTCTTTGGGCAGGCTGACATAGGCAAAGGTCCCGACCGTCAACGACAGAATGATAAAGGCAACAACCATCCGCGCCCGTGAGGCGGCCCAGTCTACAATACCAGTCATTGAGTTTGCTCCTGAAAGGTTGGTGCGACTTTGACGCCGGCCGTCACGAATTCCTGACCGATGACGATGACGTCTGCTTCATCCGGCAGGCCCGTCAGCCATACGCCGTTGGTTGAATCGCGCAGCACCTGCACCGGCACAAAGACAACCCGCGAGTCCTGGTCCAGCGTGCGCAGGCCCAACTGCCCGTCCGCATTGAGTGTGAGGGCCGAGGGCGGCAAAAGGTGGGCTTTGGATCCCGGTGCCGAAATCAGGATTTCGGCGGTCTGCCCGTCTCGGATGGCGAGGTCGGGGTTGGGCACTTCGATTTCCACGCGGAATGTGCGGGTTGTCGGGTCCGAAGATCTGGACAGGAACTTGACCGTACCCTCGATCGGTGCGCCACCTGCGGCCAGTTCGGCGCGCGCTGGCGCACCCACGTTGACGCGCTGCACTTCGGTTTCCGGCACAAAGGCCACCAGTTTGACCGGATCAAGCTGGATTACCGTAGCACACAGATCACCGGGCTGAAGCAGGCTGCCCAACTCGGCCGTGTCGCTTTCCAGCAGCCCGGCGAACGGTGCGCGGATCTCGATGCGTTCCAGTTCCTTTTCAGCTGTGGCGATGGCCGCTTCGGCGCTTTCGATGCGCGCATCCGCCGATTGCAGGCCGGAGGTCGCGCCAGTAACACCGGCTTTGGCCGCTTCCAGCGCGGCCTGAGCCGCCGCAAGGGCAGCATCGGCTGCTTTCACGCGGGTTTCAGCGGCAAAGCCCCCTTCGCTCAGTCGCCGGGCGGCGTTTTGGTTTACCAGTGCTTCGTCAATGCGGGCCTGCGCTTCGACCACGCGCGACTGCGCCTCGGGCACACGGCTTTCGGCCTCAAGCTTGCTGGCAATCGCCTCGGCCAGCACGGCGCGCGCCTCGTTCAGGGCCGAGTCGCGGGTGCCGGGCGAGAGTTCGCACATCAACTGGTCTTCTTCGACGAATTCACCCTTGCGCAGGGGCGGAGACACGACAGTCGACGACGTTTCGGCCCGCACCATAACTTCGCGCATGGCTTCGGTCTGGCCGCGCAGGATGAC
>JBCBDZ010000044.1:0-19749 GCA_038529225.1 Pseudomonadota bacterium
TGCCAGCAGCCTTCGCAGTCGAAGACATTCAGCGGGGTCAGGGCGAGGTGATGGCAGGAACGTTTTTTCCCCGAAATAGTGCTGGTGTACGCCCACGAATGCGTCAGGGTCGATGTCTCGGCTGGCCCCGGCGGCCAACATGTACGGACAGGCGGAATAGCAAAATTCGCCGGCCAGCATTTGCGTGGCGATCCCGTTGCCGCGGATGTGGCGGCCAAGCGCCAATGCGTCTGCGACAGAGCCCCCCGGAGATTGCAGGACTAGAGTGTCCGGCACCGGGTCAGCGGCGTCGATCAGGTCGATAAGGCGGGCGGCGTCGCCGTCGCCGATCGCGCCCTCCAGGCGGTAGGTGCCGTCTGCGATCGCGCTCAGAACCAGTCTGTTGGGCAGTTGCCCGGGGTCACGTGCGGGTTGAACGACCGGGCGGTCCCGGTCGGGGCGGAAGGTGCGCCGTTGGTCGCCGGGGCGGACGGGTTCCGTAAGGCGTGGCGCGTTTGGTCCGAACTGGGGCAGGCGCAGCCCCTGCATGTCGCCAAGCACCAGCAAGCCGCCAAGACCCAGTTGGAAGATCAGGATGCCCATCAGAACCCGCGCGACTGGGCCGCGTTCTTTGCCTGTACCCGAATTCATTCAGCAGCCCGATGGGGCAGAGGTGTGGGGGCTTCGGGCTGGTCCCGCTCGTGCAGCGTGTTCTCGACATCCCGCATGGCTGCCATCGCCGCACGCAATTCGGCCAGCGTCAGTGTGTCCTCGATTGCCGCCCCTTCGCGGCCGCCCCGGATGGCCGATTGGGTGATGGCGAGGATAAAGACCAGCACAGCCGGCAAAAGATCGATGGCGATGGCCCCGGCCCAGGAGGGGACGAAGTTGCGGGCATAGAGGATAACGGCATCTGCCGAAGAGATCGGTGTGTAGGTCACGTCGCTGGCCGGTTGCAGGGCCTGAACGGTTTGCGCAGCGCGTTCCAGTGTGGCGGCGCGCTGGGCCAGCACCTCGAGGACCGAGGTGATCGTTGCGGCCTGATCCGCGCGTCCCTCGGTGGTGCTGCCATCAAGTTCCGGCAGTACGACAGAGGCGGCAAGGTCCTGCGCCGCGCGTTCCACAAGGGGGGCGACAGAAAGTTGGCGCAGTTGCGTGATCAGCCCCGCAAGGCGCACGGCCTGTTCGGAGAATTCGACACTCCGGGCTTCGACGGGGCCGGGTTCGACGGTCAGGGCGCGCATGCGCGACAGGATTGCGTTGCCTTCGGCAAAGGCCGCCTCAACCAGAGGGGTCTGGGCGCTGATTTGTCCCTCAAGCCCCGAAAGCTCTGCCGATTTCTGGCGCAACACGCGAAAGACAGCGCCACGGCCAGCAAGACCGGACAGCGAGCCTGCCGCCTCCTGTTCGGACAGATCTTCGAAGGATTGGCGCACGCGGGCGACATCCCGTTCCAGTGATTGGCCGGTTAGCGCAACCTCATGCGCCCGCTCCAGGCTGACCTGATAGTCCTGCACCGTCTTGGCCAAATGCTGTTCCACGGCGGCCGATCCGGCAAGGGCCGCAGCATTGAGCCATGATGACATCGCCACGATCGCAAGTGATCCGGCCCCCATGGCCAGCATCAACCCGATGCGGGCGCGGGCCGAGCGGACAGCCGGAAACAGGCGGATCATGTAGGACCAGAAGACGAAGATGCCCACGGACACGGCCACCGAATAGGCGATGGCGGCAAAGACAGACATCGCCCCGTTTTCGTCCAGCAAGGAGGACACCCCGAGATAGGTGTAAATCCCCGAGGCGGTGGCCAGCACCCCCAGGGCCGTGCCCGAGAATGTGTCCAGCCAGCCAAGGTGCCCCTCAAGCTCGCGGGCATAGCGCACGCCGCGCGCCTGTGCCGCATCAGAGCGGGTGTCGTCTGTCATATCTGTCCCCCGGTTGGTTGGGGATAAGGTAGGGATGCCAGACGCAGACGCCAAGGGCGCGGGTTGTGCCCTTGCTTTTGTTCAGGTTTTGTTCATATTCGCTGTCATGCGAAATGCGCTTGATCCTGCCCCGTTGATGGCCGACCTGATGCCCGGTCAGCTGCTTGCGCGCGGCGTATCGCGCCATCTGGCAAGCCTTGGGTGGGTCACGGTGGAAGAGCTGGTTCCGACGCGTGGGTTGCGGGTGGATGTGATGGCGCTTGGACCCAAGGGAGAGATATGGGTTGTCGAGTGCAAGTCGAGCCGCGCCGATTTTACAAGCGACTCCAAGTGGGAAGGGTATCTGGAGTGGTGCGACCGGTTCTTTTGGGCCGTGGATGCCGACTTTCCGGTCGACCTGCTGCCCGCTGACAGCGGATTGATCATCGCGGATGCCTATGACGCTGAAATCATCCGAGTGGGCGAGGAAGACAAGCTGGCGCCGGCCCGGCGCAAAGCGATGGTGCATACCTTTGCCACGCACGCAGCCCGACGTCTGCATGGCTTGCGCGATCCGGGCGCGGGGTTGGGCTGGTAGGCTTTCGGTTCTACCTGCGCGGGTTTGGGATGCCAGCGGGGTGTTGCGCAATTTTCATGCGGGGCCGGGATATGACCTGCAGACAGATCGTACGGTTGACGTACGACGGCGGATTGGTCAACAAAAAGGACACTGCTGTCCAAAGAGGCTTCCTCAACAATGTCCATCAATCCCTTGGAATTCCTACCTCTCTGGGCATATTTTTCGATCACGGTGGTCTTTATCGGCGGCTCTGTCTTTGCCGGCTGGATTGTGGGCACACGCAGCTACGAGCGGTCCGGCGAACTGGAAGGCGCGTCGATCGGGATCACAGTGGGGGCGCTGCTCAGCCTGTTGGGGTTTTTGCTTGCCTTCACGTTCAGCATGGTCAATGCGCGGTTCGAGGATCGCAGGCAAGCCGTTTTGGTCGAGGCGAACGCAATCGGTACCGCTTATTTGCGCGCTGACCTCTTGCCGGACACAAATGGTGCAGAGGCGCGCGGTTTGCTGCGCGAGTATATCGACATACGGATCGTTTCATCTGATTTCGGCTTTACCGACGAGGAAGTGGATCATCTGATCTCGGAATCTGAACGGCTGCAAACGGCGTTATGGGCTGTTGCGACAAAAGCCGCGCAAGGTGCACCGACACCAATTTCCGGTTTCTTCGTTCAATCCATCAATGACATCATCGACGTTCACGCGGTACGCGTCGTTTTTGGGACCCGAAGCACGATTCCACACGAAATCTGGATATGCCTCTACGTGCTCGCCGCTGTTGGAATGGCGGCGTCTGGGTTTCAGGTCGCAAACAGTGGGGGGCGCAATGCGTATCCGACGCTGGCCCTGGTCCTGACCTTTTCGGCTATTCTGACCGTCATTACGGATCTGGACAGCCCGGGACATGGCATGATGCGCACCGATCAGGCACCGTTGATTGGTCAAGCCGCAAGTATGGGGCCGGGGGCGTGAGCCGCCATGGCTTGATGCGGGTCTGTGCCTAGCGCCGCATTGCCAGGGCTGCCTTGGCTGCTGCCCGAATTTCGTCGGCGATTTCATTGGCCTCTTCCGGGTCGAAATCCATCGGGATTTCGACGCCTTTGGATTCGACAAAAATGCGCACCATGCCCTGATCGGTCGGACCGATCTGCATATTGGCCTCGATGTCGCGTTCGCTGTTGATACCCATGTGCGCCTCCGGGATGACAGGGTGCTCTGCTAGCGCCTGTCGCCTTGAAACGCAAGGTGACGCCGTGCAGAGTCGGGGCCATGACCCAAGTGATCCTGCGCCCGTTTGAACCCTCTGATACGGACTGGCTGGTGGAGCGGCACAGCACACTTTATGCGCGCGACGAGGGGTTTGATGACACATTTGGCCCTCTTGTCCGCAGCATCCTCGATGCCTTTTGCGCAGAGCATGATCCGGCGTGTGAACAGGGCTGGATCGCGGTTGAGGGCGGCCAGCGCCTTGGGTCGATCTTTTGTGTGCGTCTTGATGCCCACACGGCCAAGCTGCGTCTGTTTCTGCTGGTGCCGGAGGCCCGCGGCAAAGGGGTCGGGCGACGCCTGTTGGAACAGTGCATGGGGTTTGCCCGCGATACTGGATATGCGGGCATGCAGCTTTGGACACATGAAAGCCACGCGGCGGCTTGCGCGCTTTATCGGCGGGCGGGATGGACGTTGACCGAGTCCCGCCCCGTCCGGTCTTTTGGTCAGGATCTGGTGGAGCAGACGTGGATTTATCGGTTCTGACGGTCTTGCAATCGCCAATTCCGGGGAGTATTTGAACGCCAGTGCCGCCTTAGCTCAGTTGGTTAGAGCGCTTGATTGTGGATCAAGAGGTCCCTGGTTCGAGACCAGGAGGTGGTACCACTCTTTTTCGTTTCGCGAAAAAGAGTGGTGGTGGGATAAGAGTGTTTTCGAAGAAAACGCGCGGTCCCACTTAAATGATCCATAGAGTGCTATGCTGTATCGCCGGGATGCTCTGTTTGCCTGTCGGCAAAGGCGCCCACCCGCCGACCCTTAAATGTTCCAAGAAGAAGACCTTCTGAATGGCCGACAGCTTTTCTTTGAAAAGCAGTCCTTGCCACCGCGCGCGTCTGCCTGCGCAGCCGCGCGCTACTCCAGCACAATTCTCTGACGCAGCGTCCCTGTGACCTGATCGTAAATCAGGATCTCGTCCGCCTCTGTCACCACCCCAAACCAGTCCGAGCCCACGGTAAAGGCCGTCGCTGTCGCCCCATCCGGCAACGTGACCTGTTCGGGCAAAGGCAGTGGTGCGGGGTCTGCATTCAAACGGATGACAAGCAGGGACACCACCGTTACAACGCCGCCAATCATGATGACGGTCAGCACCGTGACCAGTCGGCGCAGGAACCGCAGGTTTGCCGGTTCAAGAGGAGTTTCGATGTCGTCCAACCGCCTGTCCTTTGTTATCGCGGATGATCCGCCTGCGCGTCTTGATAAGGCGATTGCGCGGGACGTGCCAGAGGGGGCTGCCCTGTCGCGGACCCGTCTTGCGCGGTTGATCGTGGATGGCGCGGTGACTGTCGACGGCGTGGCGACCTCGGACCCCAAGGCCCGCGTGGTCGCGGGTGCGGTCATCGGCGTCGTGGTGGAAGAGGCGCAGGACAGTCACATCCTGCCCGAGCCGATTGCGCTGGACGTTGTCCACGAAGACGCCGATCTGATTGTGGTCAACAAGCCCGCAGGCATGGTCGTGCATCCGGCGCCCGGGACACCGTCCGGTACGCTGGTCAACGCGCTGATGCATCACTGCGGGGACGATCTGTCTGGCGTGGGGGGCATGAAGCGCCCCGGCATCGTGCACCGGATCGACAAGGACACCAGTGGGTTGCTGGTGGTGGCCAAGTCTGATGCGGCCCATCACGGGCTGGCTGCACAATTTGCCGCCCACACCGTTGAACGGTACTATCGCGCGTTGGTCTATGGCGTGCCGGACGCCAACGATCCGCGGTTGCGTGGGATCAGGGGGGCCAGTTTCGAGGCCGGAAACGTGCTGAAACTGACGACGCAACTGGCGCGTCACAAGACAGATCGGCAACGTCAGGCCGTGCTGTTTCAGGGGGGTCGCCATGCCGTCACGCGTGCCCGGCTTGTCGCGCGCTACGGCACACCCGAGGTGCTGGCCCTGATCGAATGCTGGCTCGAAACCGGGCGCACGCATCAGATCCGTGTGCACATGGCCCATGCCGGTCACGGGTTGGTGGGCGATCCGGTCTATGGCGGGCGGCGCAAACTGGCGCGCGGGGCGCTGAGCGAGACCGCGGCAGACAGCGTATCCGCCTTTCCGCGCCAAGCCTTGCACGCGGCAGTTTTGGGTTTCGATCATCCTGTGACAGGCGAAAAGATGCGATTCCAAGCGCCTTTGCCGAAGGATTTCCAACAGCTTCTGGACGTTTTGAACTGATCCGCTGTAACATTTCAGGTTCGAAACTGCTTGGTTCCCAACTCAGGTTGCGGTTTTTTGCAACAAAAGCCCGGCAAACAGCACATGCGCGTGAGGGCACAGCTTTGGCACTGCACCGTCCGGTCCGTTTATGTCATTTTAAAGCATATCGGTTTTGCCCTTGAAGGGCACCGTTAGCGCACCCATATAGATGTTAAGCCCGTAAACATCCCAAGCATGGATGGGGTACACAGGAGGGATATGACATGGCCAATTATGCAAATCTGCCAGCACCCACGCCCGAAGGTGGGTTGAACCGTTATATGCAGGAAATCCGCAAATTCCCCCTGCTTGAGCCAGAAGAAGAATACATGCTGGCCAAAGCGTGGGTCGAAAAGGAAGACACAGGCGCGGCCCACAAGATGGTGACGAGCCATCTGCGCCTCGCCGCCAAGATCGCGATGGGGTATCGCGGTTACGGTTTGCCCCAGGCCGAAGTGATTTCGGAGGCCAATGTGGGCCTTATGCAGGCTGTCAAACGCTTTGACCCTGAAAAAGGGTTCCGTCTGGCGACCTATGCGATGTGGTGGATCCGCGCCTCGATCCAGGAATATATCCTGCGGTCCTGGAGCCTCGTTAAGCTTGGCACGACATCCGCACAGAAAAAGCTGTTCTTTAACCTGCGCAAGGCAAAGAACAAGATCGGAGCCTTGGAAGAAGGTGACATGCGCCCTGAAAACGTGGCGCGGATTGCCACCGATCTGGGTGTGACTGAAAGCGAAGTCATCAGCATGAACCGCCGCTTGTCCGGTGGGGATGCGTCACTGAACGCGACTGTCGGCTCCGAAGGTGAAGGCACGATGCAGTGGCAGGACTGGCTGGAAGATGAAAGCGCCGATCAGGCCGGCGACTATGAAGCCCAGGACGAGTTGGAAGTGCGCCGTGAAATGCTTGCCGAGGCGTTGGAGGTGCTGAACGACCGGGAGAAGGACATCCTGACCCAGCGCCGTCTCGCCGAAGAGGTGATCACGCTTGAGGATTTGTCAGAGCAATACGGTGTCAGCCGGGAACGCATCCGCCAGATTGAGGTGCGTGCTTTTGAAAAGTTGCAAAAGAAAATGCGCGACATCGCAAAGGCCAAAGGATTGATGGCCCCGGCCTGATCTGAAGGTTCACGACAGTTCAAAGACCCCGCATTGCGGGGTCTTTTTTCGTTTTCGGGCTGCGGATGAAACTGTGGTCCGGCCTTGATCCGCCATGTCGAGATCAGGCCTGACCCTGACACTCCGACCGGGGTCCCGTCTGGCTCCACGTCAGTGGCATGTTTGCCCTGCGCAAAAAAGACGATGCACCTGAACCAGCCATGCGACGCCGAGTCAAGCATGTGTGCCGATCCGCTTCGTTGCAGGGCTGGGCAGGGCAGGGCGCTTGCCTGTTCAAATGTCTTGCCGCACCTTCGGCTGGTCCCTGTTGCCGGTTGTGTTGGACGCAGACCATCGTAATGTTACGGATGATTGGGATAAAGCGCACATCCCTGCGGTGTCGGATCTGACAGTCAGGGGCATTTGCTGCGTGTCCGCGAGCGTAAGGAATTGAACGGATGCAAGCACTTCGATGGGGAATACTCGGCGCGGCCAACTTCGCACGCCACCACATGGGCCCGGCCATCCATGCGGCCAAGGGGGCGCAACTTGTGGCCCTTGCAACCTCGTCATCGGACAAGGCAGCAGGATTTCGGGCGTTCTGCCCTGATCTGAAGGTGCATGCCAGTTACGAGGCTTTGCTGGCCGATCCGGGAATTGACGCGGTTTACATCCCTTTGCCCAATCATTTGCACGTGGAATGGTCACTGAAAGCGCTGGCCGCCGGCAAACACGTGCTGTGTGAAAAACCGATGGCGATGGCGACATCGGAATACGCAGCACTGATCGAAACGCGTGATGCATCGGGGTGCTTTGCCACCGAAGCCTACATGATCGTGCACCATCCCCAGTGGCAGCGGGCGCGGGCCCTCTATCAGGCGGGCGAGATCGGACGCCTTGTTCACGTTGAGGGGCTGTTTTGCTATGACAACGCGTCTGATCCCGGAAATGTGCGCAACAGGCCCGATACGGGTGGGGGCGGCATTCCGGACATTGGTGTTTACACCTATGGCGCTACCCGTTGGCTAAGCGGGGAAGAGCCGGATCGGATCACCCATGCAGACGTGGATTTTGAGAACGGGGTGGATGTGCTGGCGCGTGTCTCTGCACGCTTCCCGACCTTCTCGGCGCATTGGGTCAACTCCATGCGGATGCATCCGTTTCAGCAGATGACCTTTGTTGGTTCGGATGGGGTGATCAAGATGACGGCCCCGTTCAATGCGGGTGTGTTTGGGACGGCCCGGCTGGAGTTGCAAAAGAACGTGGGCTCGCCGGACCAGCCACCTTCGATCACCGAACAGCGGTTTCCCGGCGTGAACCAATACGTGCTGCAGGTCGAGGCCTTTGGCGCGCATGTCCGTGACGGGGCGGCCTACCCATGGCATCTGGAGGACGCGCGCGGGACCCAAAGCTTGATTGACGCGGTTTTTGGCGCTGTGCAGGGTGGCTGACCGGCCCTCCGGGGGAAGTTTACTGGGCAAGATGAAGGTGGATCATGGCAGGGGGTTGGGCCAGAGACGGCGCGGTGTCGGAACAGATCGAAGCATCAATTGCGGACGAGTTGGCGCGGATGAAGGGGCGGCGTGCTCCGGTCGGGGACAGCCTGGAATACTGTGCGGAATGTGAGGAACCCATCCCGGAGGCGCGGCGTTTGGCGGTGCCTGGGGTGAAGCTGTGCGTGGACTGTGCGGCTGAGCGGGACGCGGCCTTTGAACACCGGGGCGGGATCAATCGACGCGGCAGCAAGGACTCTCAGCTGAAATGAGGTGCTATTTGCAAACCTCAGAATAGGTTCGATGGGTGACACAGGCGTTCCCTATGGGCGGCAAAGACACAATGGAGTGAGAGAGGATGTTCGTCGACCTTGATACGGCCCGCATCTTTTTTGATGTAGTGGGCGCGGGGCTGGACCTTGCCCCGGATGCTATGAAGATGCGGCCGACAATGCTGGTTCTGCATGGTGGGCCGGGCTATGACCACGCGACGCTGCGCCCCTACTTTGACCGGTTCGCGGACACGCATCAGCTGGTCTATCTGGATCACCGCGGGTGTGGGCGCTCGACCGGGGACATCGAAACCTGGACCCTTGATCAGTGGGCTGATGATATTGCGGCCTTCTGCGCGGCTTTGGGTATCGAAAAGCCCGCCGTGTTTGGTCAGTCCTTTGGCGGCATGGTGGCGATGTATTATGCGGCGCGCCATCCCGATGGTCCCTCGAGGGTTATCCTGTCGTCCACCGCAGCGCAGTTCCGGCTGGACGGCGCAGTCGAGATGATGCGCCAGTTGGGTGGGGACACGGCGGCAGAAGCATCACGCGCCTTTTTCTCTGCCCCATCTTTGCAACGTTACGAGGTCTACGCAGCGACCTGTTTGCCCTTCTACACGCAGACCTATGATCCAAAGGCGCCCACCTTTCGAGGCAGGGCGATCGAACGGCCCGAGGTGGCAGTGCATTTCTTTGCCAACGAGATGATGGACATGGACTTGCGCGCCGAACTTGCCGCGATCACCTGCCCGGTGTTGGTCATGGGCGGCGCGTTGGACCCGGTGACGCCGCCAGTCTGTTCGCAAGAGATTGCCAAGGCGGTCGGCCAGAATGCACAGCTTGAGATGTTCGAGGGCTGTGGGCACGGCGCGCATCGGGACGATCCGGAACGGGCGGAGCGTGTGTTGCGGGCGTTTTTGGGCGATGAGAACGATTGAGGTTGACGGGACAAGGTCTGCACAGTGGACAGTCTTGATCTCACCTTTGTCGGTTGGACGGAGTCCCAATGATCGGGTCTTGGCGTATCACATCCTCGAAGAGATACCCTTGAACCATGAACCGAGGAGAAGATCGGCTAGATCGCCATCCCGCGGTCTGTCGATGGATCGACGCGGCAAGGACTGTTTTGCGGACGAAGCGGTCATTCGACATCCGGAGGGCAAGGTCTGCTTATGCGGGCACCTCTAGAGCAAGTTGAGTTCTTCAAGAAATCCTATGCGAGGTTCGCAGGACCCAAATGGGCTTGCAATCAGCAATCTGGGTCGCTCGACAGCTTGAAAAGCCATCCGACGAGGTGACCAATTGTAAACACTGGTTTCGCCTTCGTTTTCGATAAGAAGCAGACCGTGAAAATACCAAGCGTCTCCAATTTTGTAGCCAGATCGAGTTGTGTAGAAAGACAACCCGCGTAACCCCGTGATAGCATGTAGCTCTTTGTCTATAGGGCTGTGCTCCCCAATGCAGAATGGGCGGTTCGAAGAGATTTCGACAGCGCTTGAGTGGGCGAGTGGGATCACCGCTAGTGACCAAACTCCGACCAAGACAGGGAACAAGAAGATGCCAAAGACAACTGACCTAGCCCTTTGCCCAACGGCTGAAACCAACAGAATGGATGTAACACATGCCAACGTCAGAGCAGTTCCGTGGAGGATAACCATCTCTGTTCCGCCGCCAGCTAATGCCATTAAAACGAAAGTTACAAAAGCCCCGGCGCTCAACAGCACCAGAGCAAGGACTGCGGCAAAAACTACCGGCATTCTTCGGCGACCAACGATTGAGAGCGCTAAGATGGCGAATGGCATCAGAGGCAAAACAGCAACAGACCATTCCAACCAGGTCGCTTTCGGCAGTGACGGGTCTGTCAGTGGAACTGGAACAAAGCCAAGGGCGATGATGACGGCTCCCACGAGCGCTGGATATCTTTGAACATAAGAGATGACTGCTTGTCCTCCACCGCTTTGGTTGCCAGCACGCCAATTTGATTTCTCACAATAGAAGACATTGGCGGCAATGCAGCATTCTTGCAAGATGGGCTCGAAGCAGCCACTCGCTGCATAGTTGAACATGAGCGCGCAGATCGTCGCTGCAACGGGATCGTGGGTGTGGGGCGTCTCTTGATTGAGACCTGAACCTTACTCCTCCATCGCCTCCAACTCGTCGATAAAGCCCGAGATCATTGCTAGCCCCTTATCCCAGAATTTCGGGTCTGAGGCGTCGAGGCCAAAGGGTGCCAGCAGTTCTTTGTGGTGTTTGGATCCGCCCGCTTTCAACATGTCGAAGTACTTCTCTTCGAAATTCTCTGCCCCTTCGGCGTAGACCGAGTAGAGCGCGTTCACGAGGCCGTCACCGAAGGCATAGGCGTAGACATAAAACGGCGAGTGGACGAAGTGGGGGATGTAGGCCCAGAAGGTCTCGTACCCGTCCATAAACTCAAAAGCTGGCCCAAGCGATTCCGCCTGTACGGACATCCAGAGCGCGTTGATGTCGTCGGGGGTCAACTCGCCAGCCCGCCGCGCCTCGTGCAGTTTGCATTCAAAATCGTAAAACGCGATTTGGCGCACGACCGTGTTGATCATATCCTCAACCTTGCCCGCCAGCATCACCTTGCGCTGGGCGTCGTCCTTGGCCCCGTCGAGCATTTTGCGAAAAGTGAGCATTTCCCCGAAGACGGACGCAGTTTCGGCCAGCGTCAGGGGCGTGGAGGAGAGCATTTCGCCCTGGCCGGCGGCCAGCACCTGATGCACGCCATGGCCCAACTCGTGCGCCAATGTCATCACGTCGCGGGGTTTGCCGAGGTAGTTCAGCATCACGTAAGGGTGCACATCCGTCACCGTCGGATGGGCAAAGGCGCCGGGGGCCTTGCCCGGTTTCACGCCTGCATCAATCCAGCCTTTGGTGAAGAAGGGTTTGGCCAGTTCGCCCATGCGCGGATCAAACGCGTTGTAGGCGTCCATGACCGTCTTTTCCGCCTCATCCCAGCCCACGATGCGCGTGTCTTCCATCGGCAGGGGCGCGTTGCGGTCCCAGACCTGCATCTTTTCTAGGCCCAGCCATTTGCGTTTGAGTTCATAGTACCGGTGGCTGAGTTTGGGGTAGGTGGCGACCACGGCGTTGCGCAGCGCTTTGACCACTTCGGGTTCGACCTGATTGGACAGGTGCCGCCCTGTTTGCGCCGTGGGCATGCCCCGCCAGCGATCCATGATCTCCTTTTCCTTGGCTTGCGTGTTGTGCACACGGGCGAAGGTTTTGATATTGCTGGAAAACACCTCGGCCAATTCGCGCGCTGCTGTTTCGCGTTTCTTGCGGTCGGGGTCGGTGAGGAAGTTCAGCGTGCCCTCGATATTGAGCGCCTCGCCGTCGATATCAAAGGTGAGCCCGGCGATGGTTTCGTCAAAGAGCCGCTCCCAGGCGTCCCCGACCACGCCGAGGTCGTGCAGGAATTTCTCCATCTCGTCAGAGAGTTGGTAGGGTTTCATTGCGCGGATGCGATCGAAGATCGGCTTGTACCGCGCCAGATCGGCGTTTTGGGCCAGAAGGCCACTGAGGTGATCGTCTTCGAGCCGGTTGAGTTCGAGCGTGAAGAAGACGAGCGGTGTGGTGAAGTTGGTCACCTTTTCCTGCACGTCGGACATGAATTTGGCCCGGTCCGCGTCTGTGGTCAGCTGGTAATAGCGCAGGCCCGCATAGGACATGACTCGCCCGGCGATCTGGTTGATCCGTTCCTGACGCTTAATGCAGGTCAGCAGGCCGGCGGCGTCAAGGGTATCAAGCTTGCCCTCGTAGTCGCTGGCAAAGCTGGTGCAGGCACTTTCCAGCCAGTCGAGGTCGCGTTTCAGTTCTGGCGCGTCTTGCCCGGTGTAGAGGTCGTCGAGGTTCCATTCGGGCAGATTGCCGAGTGACTCGTCCCCGCTTGAGGCGTTGATGTCGTAGGCGGGGAAGGGCAGGTGGAACATGTGAAACCTCATTGCTGTGACGCGCCATAGGTATGGCTGTAACGGGTCGGGGGCAAGGGTGTCTCCGCACTTGCGTGGCAGCGACCGTCGGGGGGCCAGCCCCCCGAGCCCCCCGTGGTATTTCTGGTCAGAAGAAGATCAGGGCAGGAAGAGCCGGTCCGGGTTTGTGCAAAGGATTTTCTGACGCTCTTCAGTACTTGTGATCGCGCTGAAGCTGTCGGCGAGCGCGCTTGCGTGCGGCATGGGGGCGTCTGCCAGCATCAGGTAAGGCCAATCCGAGCCCCAGAGGCAGTGATCGGGGTTTGCCTCGATCAGGCGGCGGATGAGGGGGGTGGCGGCGCTCCAGTCGGGTGTGAACCGGTAGGGGGCGGAGAGTTTGACGTAGATATGCCCTTCGGCCAGCAGGGCGCAGAGGGTGTCGATGGCAGGCGTATCGGCGTTCAGGTCGGTGGGCCAGCCGCAGTGGTCGATGACCAGCGGGACGGGCAGGGCGCGGATGTCGGCTGCGATCTGTTCGATGTGCTTGTCTGCATGAAGCAGCATCTGGATGTGCATGCCCTGATCGGCCAGTGCGGGGGCCATGGCCAATGCGCCGTCCCATGTGAGCACGCCGCCGTGCACGTAATTGAGGCGTACTGCGACAATGTTGGCTTCTGCGAAGTCCTTGATCTCTTGAGTGCTTGCGCCGTCAGGGAGAAGGCCGACGCCTTTGAACCCATCGCCCATCGCCTTGATGGCGGCCCGCGTGACCGTGTTGTCAGAGCCGTAGAGAATGGTGTGCACGATCAGCCCCTTGCTGCATCCCAGCGCTGCCAAATGGGCGCGGTACATGTCGACCCAGCCGTCGAAATCGATGCCTGGTGCCGGGTTCTGCACGCGTGTGGGCGAGAGGGGGTGTTCGGGGCCGCCGAGCAGGTGGACATGGGCATCCCATGCCCCGTCCGGGAACGCCGTGGCGGGGGGGGTCGGCGGGAAAGGTGGGTTTGAATTATCCATACGTCGCAAGCATCTCGTTCAGGTCATCAAGGCTGTTGGCCTCGTGGATGGGTTTATCATGGCGCCAGCGCGACATGCGTGGAAAGCGCAAGGCAACGCCGGATTTGTGGCGGGGTGAGGCCTGAATGCCCTCGAATGCAATCTCGAAGACATGTTCGGGTGTGACACTGCGCACCGGCCCAAACCGTTCCCGTGTGTTCTTCTTCACCCACGCTGTGATCTGGCGAAATTCATCATCCGTCAGGCCGGAATAGGCCTTGGTGAAGGGGACCAGTTCGTTGCCTTTCCACACTGCAAAGGTGAAGTCGGTGAACAGGTTTGCGCGCCGCCCGTGCCCGGATTGGGCATAGATCATCACCGCGTCGATGGTCAGCGGGTCCAGCTTCCATTTCCACCAATCGCCCTTTTTGCGACCAGTCAGGTAAGGGCTGTCCAGCCGTTTGAGCATGAGCCCCTCGGCAGAAGCAGCGCGTGCGGTGCTGCGGGCCGTTGCAAGGGCGTCCCACGTGTCAAAGGGCACGGTGGGTGACAGTTTGATGGGTGCTTCTGTGGGCAGAGAATTGCATATCTTACAGAGGGTTGCGCGCCGTTCTGAAAGTGGAAATTGCCGGATATCAACGCCGCCCCATTCCAGCAGGTCGTAGGCATAAAGGACCACGGGTGTCTCGGCCAGCAGCTTTTTCGGGACGGTTTTGCGCCCGATCCGTTTTTGCAGCGTATTGAAGGATTGCGGGCCTGCGTCACCCCAGACCAGCAATTCGCCATCCAGCACCGTGCCGTCGGGAACAAAGTCCGGTGCGCGCGCGAATTCGGGGAAACGGTCGGTCATCAACTCTTCGCCGCGCGACCAGACAAAGTGTGACCGATCGCGAATGATCAATTGGCCCCGGATGCCGTCCCACTTCCACTCCGCCTGCCACGCCTCTGGTTTGCCGAGGTTTTCTGCCTCATCATCAAGACCGTAGGCCAGATAAAAGGGATACGGGCGCGAGGCGTTTGCAGTGGGATCGTCATCTGTGATCAGGGCGTCCCATGTGGTTGTGGCCGGGTCCCAGTCGCCCATCAGGCGGTGGGCCATTTCCGCCTCGTCCCGCCCCGTGGCGCGGGCCAGCGCCCGCGTCATCAGTTTCTGACTGATCCCGATGCGAAATCCGCCTGTCAGCAGCTTGTTGAAAAGGAACCGTTGAGTGGTATCAAGGCTGTCCCATGCGGCAAGAACCTGAGCTTTTCGTGCGTCTTCATCAACATCAGAAAGTGCGCGTAAGACATTGATCCAGTGAGATAACCCCAGGTCCGAGTCTGATGCAGGTTCTGGCAAAACAAGCGCAATCGTTTCGGCCAGATCACCGACGATCGGATAGGCTTCTTCGAACAGCCAGAGGGGGATGCCTGCCACTTCGGCCCCCCATTCGCGCAGCCGGGTTGTTGTCACGGCCCGCTTGGGGCGGCGGCCGGAAAAGATGGCGATGGTCCAGATTCGGTCGGTTTCGGGCGCTGTTGCGAAGTAGTCGGCAAGGGCAGCGACTTTGACCGTGGTTTTGGTGGATTGGTCGATGGCGTTGAACAGTGCGGCGAAGGATTTCATGCGGCGTCATCAGCCTCATCTCCACCAAATTCGGTGGGCACGACCTGTGCGTTTAGCCCAAGCTCGTTGAGGTAGCGCGCGAAGATGTCGGTGTAGCCATGGGTGACATAGATGTTTTCCGCGCCGGTCTGTTTGATTGCGTCCAGAAGGCCGGTCCAGTCGGCATGATCCGAGATGACAAAGCCCCGATCGCCGGAGCGTCTGCGCCTTATGCCGCGCAGGGCCATCCAGCCACTGGCGAAGGCTGTTTCACGCGCCCCGAACTTGCGTGCCCATGCGGAATCGAGCGCGGAGGGCGGCGCCAGAACCAGCGCGCCGGGGTGATCCTTGGGCGCAAGGTCTGGTCCGGCCTGGATGGTTTCGGGTAGGGTGATCCCTTGGGCGCGCATCACCGCGTTCGTGTTTTCGATTGCGGTATGCGTGAGGATCGGGCCGATGTCCGGGTTCAACAAGGTCAGCAGACGTTGCGCTTTGCCCAGAGCGTAGCAGCCAAGGAAAGCGGTTTTGCCAGCCGCCGCGCAGGACGCCCACCACGTGTTGATCTCTGCCGTGATGTCGCGCTGGTCCTGCCAGCGGAATACCGGCAGACCAAAGGTGCTTTCGGTGATGAAATGGTGGCATGTCACTGGCTCGAATGGTGTGGAAAGGCCATCGTCCGCCACCTTGTAATCGCCCGAGGCCACCCAGACCTCGCCTGCCACCTCGACCCGGATCTGGGCAGAGCCGGGCACATGTCCTGCCGGGTGAAAGCTGACCCGTGCGCCGCCGATTTGCCGTTCTTCCCCGTAAACCACTGTTTCTAGGGGGATATCGCCCAAACGGTGCCGCATGACCGGGGCGGCGATGTCCGTGGCGAGGTAGGCGCTCATGCCGGAGCGTGCGTGATCGGCGTGCCCGTGCGTGATCAGGGCGCGCGCCACGGGCCGCCATGGGTCGATGTAAAAGTCGCCGGCCGGGCAGTAGATGCCTGAGGGGGTAAAGGTGAGCGTCGCCATGACGGCGAACGTAGCAGGGAATTGTCTGTGCGCCAGCCTCAGGCGGCGCTGGCGAAGCGGTTTGCCATGGTGTCAAAGATGGACTGGCGCGCGCTTGGCCCTTCCATCATGACCTCGTGTTCGCCGTTTTCGATCACGTGCAGGTCGCCGTTGGTCCAGTCGCGCATCCGAGCCTCGATCCGTCCGACATGCACGATCCGCTCGTTTGTCCCGACAAATGCGTCTGCCGGCACGTCCGGCGCGGGCAGACGTGACAGGGCGAGCGTTTCTGCCAGCGCTTCGCGCAGCCAGAGGAAGCTCGGCCCGCCCAGTTCCAGTTCGGGATGGGCCTGCAGTTGCTGGCGCATCATGTCGTACATGTCGGAGTCTGTTGTGAGCAGGTTGTCTTCAAAGGGGGCAGTCAGCACGTAAGACTCCAGCACCCGTCCGGGCGGCAGGCGATGGCCGTGCCCGATCACCGGCATGACAGTGCCAAGCGCCCAGGCCACAGGCCGCAGGGCAGGGGCGATCCGGATCCCCCACATTGGTCCGGTAAAGGCGGCTGCGGCCACGTCCACCCCTTCGATGAGCGAACGCAGGCCGATGCAGCCCCCCATGGAGTGCCCGAGCAGGTAGAAGGGCTTGGGCAGGTCGAGGGTTTCAGCGGCCTCGATCATGGCCTTTGCGTCCAACTGGTAGTCGGCAAACAGGCCGACATGCCCGATACGGTTGTCATCCAGCAGCCGGTCCGCCAGCCCCTGACCGCGCCAGTCGATGATGACAGAGGCAAAGCCGCGCTGCGCCAGATCCCCGGCCGCAGGCGCGTATTTTTCGACGTATTCGGTACGTCCGGGAAACACCAGAACGGTCCCCTTGGCTGCGTCCGGATGGTAAACGCCCAACCGGATGCGCACGCCATCGCTGGCATGCGCCCAGTAGCCTGACCCGTCCAGTGGTGCGGGGCTCACATCGGTAAAGAGGGGGGCCTCCGCGAGGGTCATCAAGCCAGAACGGATGCCAGTGTCATCGCCATGCCCATGTCGCCGTCAACCTTCAGCTTGCCGGTCATAAAGGCGGATGTCGGGTTTGTCTCGCCCGACAGAATCGCTTTGAACGTTTCGGCGTCCGCTGAAAGGGTCACGTCGGCGGCTTCGTCTCCGGCGCGCGCGCCGGAGCTGTCCATCATCACGGCCCCTTCGCCTTCAATGTCGAATTTGGCTGTGCCTGAAAAATCGGCGCTGCTGAGCTTTTCATTCAGCACGGCGACGGCTTCGTTCACGGTGTCACTCATCTTTGATGCCCTTTTTGGCTTGGGCCGCGGAGTCGTCTCTGGAATTTGCTGCGCGGCCTGTTACATTCACTGTTATGGGCACACATCTGCGTAAACTCTACCCTGTCGTCACGGCACTTTTACTGACAGTAGGGAATTCCTTACCTGGTCTTGCACAATCATCCGCAGATCAGGCCGGATCGCCGACTGAATTGACCGAGATGCTGGAGGAATTGCGTGAGGCCGAGCCCGCAGAGGCCGCCCGCCTCAGTCGCGAGATCGAGCGGGTCTGGGCCAAGTCGGGCTCCACGTCGCTGGATATGCTGCTGCGCCGTGGCCGGGAGGCGCTGGAGGAAGAGCAGTTCGATATCGCCATCGAACACTTTACCGCGCTCACCGATCATGCCCCGGACTTCGCCGAGGGCTGGCATGCCCGGGCGACGGCATTCTACATGAAGGACCTGTATGGCCCGGCACTTGATGATTTGCAGCGGGCGCTGATCCTGAACCCCGACAACTACAATGCCATCTTTGGTTTGGGCATCATGTTACAGGAATTTGGCGATTACGACCGCGCGCGGGACGCTTTTGACCAGGTTCTCGACTTGCATCCCAATCACGAAAACGCCAACACGGCGCGTGAACAGCTCAAATCCAGAGGCATCGGCCGCGAGCTTTGATCCAAAGCACCGGGTAAAACGGGGGATGGCCCATGTCGGGCGACGCGCGGGTGGTGGCCGTTTTGGGCCCCACCAATACAGGCAAGACCACATATGCCATCGAAAGGATGCTGGGCCACCGCACCGGGGTGATCGGCCTGCCGCTGCGCCTTCTGGCGCGCGAGGTGTACGACCGGATCGTTGCACTGCGTGGGCCTTCCGTCGTCGCCCTTGTCACCGGCGAAGAGCGTATCGTGCCGCCCCGTACACAGTACTGGGTGTGCACAGTTGAGGCGATGCCCGAGGGCATGGGGGTCGATTTCCTTGCCGTGGACGAAATCCAGCTTTGCGCCGATCCGGAGCGGGGTCACGTTTTCACTGACCGCCTATTGCGTGCCCGCGGCCTGCATGAAACGCTGTTTCTGGGGGCAGACACCATGCGCGGTCCCATCGGTGCCTTGGTCCCCGGCATGCAGTACATGCGGCGCGAGCGGATGTCGCAGCTGGTCTATTCGGGGCAAAAGAAAGTGTCGCGGATGCGCCCCCGTTCGGCCATCGTCGGGTTTTCGGTCGATAACGTCTACGCCATTGCCGAACTGATCAAACGTCAGCGGGGCGGGGCGGCGGTTGTGATGGGCGCGCTTTCCCCGCGCACCCGCAACGCGCAAGTGGAGATGTACCAGAACGGCGAAGTTGACTTTCTGGTCGCGACGGACGCGATCGGGATGGGCCTCAACCTCGACATCGATCATGTGGCGTTTTCCAGCCTTACCAAGTTTGACGGGCGCCGCATGCGCCCCCTGGCCCCGAACGAACTTGCCCAGATTGCCGGGCGCGCAGGTCGCGGCCAGAAAGATGGGACATTCGGTGTCACCGGAGACGTGCGCCCCTTGGATGAGGGCGCGGCACAGGCGATCATGGATCATCGCTTCACCCCTGTGCAAAAGCTGCAATGGCGCAATCATGCACTGCAATTTGGCACGATTGACGCGCTGGTGAGGTCGCTGGAGGCCTCGCCGGATCACGACGTTCTTGTGCGTGCGCGCGAAGCGGATGACGTCATGGCGCTGAAATCGCTGGGCGAGAGTGCCGAGGTGGTGGCGCGCTGCACCAATGGCCCGTCGGTCAAACTGCTGTGGGATGTCTGCCGCGTGCCCGACTTCCGGGGCATCAGCCATCAGGAACATTCGGGACTTCTCGACGTGATCTTTCGCTATCTGCACGAACGCGGGTCGATCCCGGGCGACTGGATGGGCCGCCAGATCAAGCGCATCGACCGCGTCGATGGCGACATTGATGCCATCAGCAAACGATTGGCGTTTATCCGCACATGGACCTATGTGGCCCAACGCAAGGGCTGGGTAGACGACGAAAGCCATTGGCGCGACGAGACGCGCCATGTAGAAGACCGCTTGTCAGACGCGCTCCACGGCGCGCTGACGCAGAGATTTGTCGACCGGCGCACCAGTGTTTTGATGCGGCGGTTGAAACAGAAGGAGAGCCTGGTGGCTGACGTGAACGATAAGGGTGAAGTGA
>JBCBDZ010000045.1:0-19278 GCA_038529225.1 Pseudomonadota bacterium
CGGTGCTGACCAGCTTGCGGCGCTCGTCATCCGACATCACCGGGGCGTCGGCGGCCTTCTTCGCAGCGGCCTTTTGCACGGCGGCGTCCAGTTCGGACTGCTTGGTCAGACCGAGGGCCACAGGGTCCACAGGCTGGATGTTCGAGATGTTCCAGTGACTGCGGTCGCGAATCGACTGAATGGTCGGTTTGGTTGTGCCCACCAGTTTGGAGATTTGTCCGTCCGTCAGTTCGGGGTGGAATTTCACCAACCAGTAGATCGCGGCAGGGCGATCCTGACGCTTGGACAAGGGGGTATAGCGGGGCCCGCGACGCTTTTCCTCGCCTTCGGCGGCGGCATAGTATTTCAGCGACAGTTTGTGCAGTGGGTCCTTTTCACCGGCTTCGATGTCTTCCTGCGTCAACTGGTTGTTTGCAATGGGATCAAACCCTTTGACGCCCGCAGCCACATCCCCGTCGGCAATGCCCTGCACTTCTAGCTCGTGCATCTCGACAAAGTCGGCGATCTGTTTGAAGCTGAGGGTCGTGTTGTCCACCAGCCAGACGGCGGTGGCGCGTGCCATGATCGGTTTTGCCATTTTTCGTGCTCCTTCGCGCATATCTTTCCCGACGCCTGAAATTGGCGGCCTTGGCTGGCAAGGCGGGTTTCCGTTGTAGGGGAACTTGGAGGCCGTATAAGTGGCTGCGTGGAAAAAGGAAAGCCCAATGCGTGTTCTGTTGATCTGGTTGTGTCTGACCCTGCCCGCCTTGGCGGAGGGTGAAAAGGCGGGACGCTTCGACTATTACGTCCTCAGCCTCAGTTGGTCGCCCAACTGGTGCGCTTACGAAGGCGATGCCCGCGGCTCGGACCAATGCGACGCGCGCCATGACCACGGCTGGATCATGCACGGGCTGTGGCCGCAATTCCATCGCGGCTATCCTTCCTATTGCCCCACGTCCGAACGGGCACCATCGCGCGGCATGACCGCTGGCATGGCCGATATCATGGGCACGTCCGGGCTTGCCTGGCATCAGTGGAACAAACACGGGGTCTGTTCGGGCCTGACGGCGCGGAACTACTTTGCAGTTTCGCGCGAGGCCTATGGCCGCGTGGTCCGTCCGGAGGTGTTCCGCAACCTGGATCGTGAGGTCAAACTGCCCGCCTCTGTGGTCGAAGAGGCGTTCCTGAAGGCCAACCCGGGCATGGAACCGGACGGGATCACCATCACCTGCCGCGCGGGCTTTATTCAGGAGGCCAGGATTTGTCTTTCTCGCGACCTGACCCCGGTGCCGTGCGGTCAGGATGTGGTGCGTGACTGTAAAGCGCGGGATGCGCGGTTTGCGCCGGTGCGCTGAAGACCCTCAAGGTGCGCCTCTTGCAGATGTCGGAGCCTCCGGCGGTGGTATTTTCAGTCAGAAGAAACGAAGTCTTAAGGTTAATGATGGTTGATAGGGGCACGGTACAGGCTGTGGAGCCGATGACCGTGTCAGGAGAAGCGCGAGCTTCCTTCCTTGCGTCCACGGTACTCACAGGATGGGTGGCGTGGACGCTTTGGCTTCTTTTGACCAGAAATACCACGGGGGTGAGGCCGACAGGCCGAGGGGGCTGGCCCCCTACCCGCCAGCAACCTGCAAAACGATCTTGCCAATATGCCCTGAACTTTCCATCCGCGCATGGGCTGCCGCAGCCTGCTCCAGCGCAAACTCGGAATCCATTACGGGACCGATGCGTCCAGCCGCCAAAAGAGGCCAAACCGCTTCGCGCAGGTCCCGGGCGATCCGGGCCTTGGCCAGATCGCTTTGTGGACGCAGGGTACTGCCTGTCATGGTCAGGCGACGGGTCATGAGCTGGACCATGTTCAACTCGACCTTGGGCCCTTGCAAAAAGGCGATCTGGACAAGCCGCCCATCGTCGGCCAGCGCGCTCAGGTTCCGCTGGATGTAGGGCCCACCCACCATGTCGAGGATCAGGTTTGCCCCCCCTTGCACCTTCATCACCTCGACAAAGTCCGCGTCCTTGTAATTAATCGCGACTTCTGCCCCCAGATCCCGGCAGGCTGCGCATTTTTCCTCGGATCCGGCGGTCACGAACACCCGCGCTCCGAAATGATTGGCCAGTTGGATCGCCGTTGTGCCAATGCCGCTCGACCCGCCGTGGATCAGGAACCGCTCGCCGCCCTTCAGGCCACCGCGGGTAAACACGTTGGACCAGACGGTGAAATAGGTCTCTGGCAGGCAGGCGGCCTGTTTCAGACCCATGCCATCGGGCACGGGCAAGCAATGGGCTGCCGGGGTTGCTACGTATTCTGCATACCCGCCCCCCGGCAGCAACGCGCAGACCGGATCGCCCACGGACCAGCCGCTGACGCCCGCGCCAATCGCGGCGATCGTCCCGCTGGCCTCGAGACCCGGCAGGTCACTTGCCGTTGGAGGCGGATTATAGAGACCCGCGCGCTGCAGGGCATCTGGGCGGTTCACGCCCGCCCATGCCACCTTGATCACGACCTGACCGTGACCCGGCGCGGGCCTTGGCCGCTCAACCACTTGCAACACCTCGGGCCCGCCGGGGGTGCTGATTTCGACTGCTCGCATGTGTTCGGCCATCTGATCTGCTCCTTTTGGCGCAACGTACCCTTATTCAGATCGGGAAAGGAACCCAAATGCTCGTCGCTGCTTTGTGCCTGAACATCGCCATCCTTGCGCCTGTGATCTGGGCGCTCGGCAGCGGGTCGCCCGGCATGGACGTGGCCTTTGGCCCAAAGACCGACGCCCGGCTGATCCTGACCTGCGTCTATGGGGCGATTGCAGTGGCAAGTGTTGCACTGATCGCCCTGCACAGCGCCGGGCACCCGTGGGCGATTCCGATGACATTGGCTCTGTTCGGAGTCCAGAGCAGTTACAAACTGGCCACAATCTGGGTGGTTGGCGTGTCCAACCCGGTGGTGATGACAAATATCGTGGTCATCGTGGTGCAGATCGTCGCCATTCTCGTTGCACTGCGCGCAGGATCACTCTCCGCGTGAACCCCACATGCCGGGCAGGTCCGGATTTGACAACCGCGATGGCGCCTTGATCTGACCGAGCAGCCAGTTGGGGCCGGCAAGCAGACTGCTCAACGCTTTGTTGTCGCGCACCTGCGCTTTCACCTTTTCGATCCGCATCACGTCTTCGATCCGCCTGTCAAGGAAAGCCCATGTCGCCTGATTGTCCGTGCTGTCGTCACCCAGCCAATAAAGCACAGTCGCACTGTAAACCCCGGCCAGTGTGGCGCGCTTGGTGTACCAGTTCACATCATCGGATGTGTCGCCCAGCGCCTCCCAGATCTTGTCCGCAGTCCCCCAGATGGCCTTGGCCCCGTCAGCGGCGTGCATGGGCAGGGCAAAGAGGGTGGTGCCACGCCGCACGGCCTCCTTGTCGGTGACCGCCTCAAGACGGAAGCGCACCCCGGCTGCAACCTTTTCACCGAAGCGCTGGGGCAGGTCATCAGACTTGAGGCGCGCCACCATTTCGGCGTCACCACGCGCGTGATAGGCAAGGGCCAGATCAATTGCGCCGCGCGGGCACACTGCGCGCGCCAGGGCCAGTTCCACGCCGGCATCCGTAGCGGCGGCCTTGAAGGTCGTTTCCGACCAGCCATCAAAGGGCACATGCATCAGTGCCGCATCCAAAAGCGCGTCTTTTGTGGTCTCGTAAGGCGTTGTCATGGCAATCTCCTGCTCAACGGGCACTGGACAAACTAGGGCGCGCTTGCTATGTGCCCACTTCCTGCAAATCCTTGCAACTCGAAACTAGAAAGGTGGTGACAACCACATGCAGGTTAGTGTTCGCGACAACAATGTCGATCAGGCGCTCCGTGCCCTGAAAAAGAAGCTCCAGCGCGAAGGCGTGTTCCGTGAAATGAAGCTCAAGCAGCATTTCGAAAAACCGTCCGAGAAAAAAGCGCGCGAGAAAGCCGAAGCGATCCGCCGTGCCCGCAAGCTGGCACGCAAAAAAGCGCAACGCGAAGGTATGATGTAAGTCACACCGACCGCGACGCAGAGATACCATCGAAAACCCCGGAGCCTCGTGGCCGCCGGGGTTTTTCATTGGCCGGGGCGGCGTACACCCTCGCCTGACAGCACCACCTCCCACGGTACTCGACGCTGATGCGGGACGTTCAATTGTTCACTATTTGCCGCGCTGTGAACGTAATTCCGCCACCCTGAGCGAAGAAATTCCGATGTTAAGGTGTTCTATGTCATAGAAAGCACCAAAAGCAGTCTGTCATCGCCCGCCACCGTCAGGCGCAGCGCGGCATGCAAGGAGAGAACAATGCTGGCACGTGTTATCTTGTTGGTTTGCAACCTTTGCCTGTGGGGGCAGAGTGGCGTGGCGCAAAGTGATCGTGTGGTCGCGCTTGTCGTGGCCGGTGACGACGGCGTGAACCGGGCCGATGCCTTTCAGGCGCAGTTGCAGACAATCGGAGCAGAAACGTTGCGTGCCCAGTCGGCGAACAGCACGCAATTGCGCTCGATCCTCAAACGATTTGCTCGCGAGGCTGCCGATTCCCGCGCCACGCTCGTCTACATTGACATCCCGATTGTAACCTTCGAGGGCCGCGCCTTTGTGCTGCCCACCGGGTCTGGCCTGACCAAGGCCACGGATCTGTTTACCCGTTCCATCCCGCTACAGGCCTTTGCGCGATCCTCTGCCCAGGCGGCACAGGGTGGTGCGGTTGTCGCAACCGTGGCGGCCATGCGGGACGTGCTTCCAACCAGTTTGTCCCTTGCGACTGCCGCGCCTCAACCTGCTGCGGGGTCAAGCCCGGTCCTCGTCATGACCCCCGACGCCTTTGGGCCCGCACTGGACATCCTTGCCAGGGCCGCCGCACTGGACACGGTCGAATTGGGTGCGCTTTTGAACGCGATGGTCCGCACTGAAGGTGCGACGCTGTCGGATGTGCCTGCACGGCCCGTGTTTCTCAAACAACCCGCCACAGCGGAGGCCAGCGTCGAAGTCGCCGCAGTCGAGCCCGTCCTGACAGAGGCAGAGGTTGCATCGGAAGAAGGCCAAACCCGCGAAGAACTGGAAGTTCTGGAACAATCGCTTTCCCGGTCAGCCAAGCGCTCAGTCCAACAAAGCCTGCGCGCGCGCGGCCATTACCGCGGGCTGGTGGATGGTATTTTTGGTCGACAAACCCGCGCCGCGATCAGCGCCTATCAAAGCAGCCGTTCCGAAGAGGAAACCGGCATACTCACCCGCCGCCAACTGCTCGACCTGAGCACATGACCACATCCGGCAGTACACAGACTGCAACACAGCACATGTTAAGGACACCGACCCATGGGCCTGCGCTTTAAATACAACCTCGTACTGCTTCTCGCCTGTCTTCTCGGCCTCGCGGGGGCTGCGGGAATTTCCTATACCATCGTCCAGAGGTTCGCGATTGAGGAGATCAAGCACTCCATCAACATCGTACATGCCAATGCAAACGCCGTGCGCTTCCACACAGTCAACAGCGTCACGCCGCTGCTGTCGGAGGACAATGATATCCTGTTCCTGCCAGAGACAGTCGCCTCTTTCGCGGCGCAGTCCGTGTTTGCCCGCATGCAGAAGGACTTTCCCGAATACAGCTACAAGGAAGCCGCGTTGAACCCGACAAACCCGGCGGACCTTGCCAACCCGCTCGAAGCGTCGATGATCGAGGACTTTCGCGCCGATGCGTCGCTCACTGAAATCTCAACCGTGGTCGAGAACGAAAACGGCCGGTTTCTGACGATGGCCTACCCGATCACCATCACGCAAGAAGGCTGCCTGCGCTGCCACTCCACGCCAGAGGCGGCGCCGCCGGCGATGGTCGATCTTTATGGTTCCGTGAACGGCTTTGGCTGGGAATTGGGTGAAACGGTAGGCGCACAGATCATCTCGGCCCCGATGTCGCTGGTCGAACAGCGCACATGGGAAACCGGCGTGGTGCTGATCGCGGGCCTGTCGACTGTCTTTCTGTTTGTCTTTGCGCTGACCAACCTGATGCTGGGTCGGATCGTTCTGAAACCTGTGCGCCAGATGTCGACGCTGGCCGAAAAGGTGAGCATGGGTGACTTTTCCGTGCCTGAATATCAAAAGCCGGGCAAGGACGAGATCAGTTCGCTGACCACTTCTTTCAACCGGATGCGCCGCAGCCTCGAACAAGCGATGCGAATGATCGATGACTGAAGTTACTGTCCTTGCCCCGAATGGCGGCCGCCGGTTCATCGGCAAATACATGGTCCAGAGCGTCCTTGGCGAAGGGGCGATGGGCGTGGTTTACGCCGGCGTCGATCCTGACATCCAGCGCCCTGTCGCGATCAAGACGATCCACAGTCACCTGCTGGGCACCGCTGCCGGAGACGATCTGCTGGAGCGATTCAGCCGGGAGGCGCGGGCCGCGGGGCGGGTGCTGCACGCCAACCTTGTGACAATCTTCGATTTTCTGCTTGAAGATGGCGTGCCCTATCTTGTGATGGAACGGGTGCGTTCGGTGACGCTCAAGGATCATTGCAAGGCATCGTCCCTGCTGTCGCTGGACGACATTCACAGAATTCTGTCACAAATGCTGGCCGGTCTGACGGCGATCCACGCCGCAGGAATCGTGCACCGTGACTTGAAGCCTGCCAACGTGATGCTGGCCGAGGATGATACCGTCAAGTTGACCGATTTCGGGATTGCCCGACTGACCTCGATGGAGGCCACGAGTGCCGGCATGATCGGCACGCCCGCGTACATGTCGCCCGAACAGATGATGGGCCACCCTGTAGACGCCCGTGCCGATATCTACGCCACTGGCGTGATGCTTTACGAGTTGCTCACCGGGCGCAAACCCTATCCGGGCGGCGGTATGGAAGCGATGTTCAACGCGGTGCAGAACGATACGCCGGTGTTGCCCAGTGTCCTGGTTCCCGAACTTCCGCCTTCACTGGACAAGGTTGTCATGAAGGCAATGCAAATCGACGTCGACATGCGGTATGCCGATGCCGCCCAGATGCGCGCAGCGATCGACGCCGCGTTGTCCGGCGCTGATCCAACCACGATGATCCGAGTGATGCCACAGGTCGCAGGCTCTGGCGGCGAGGCAACGTCAGGCACGATGCTGACCCAACTGAGCGGGCAGACCTTGCGCGAGGTCGAACATCACCTGACCACCAGCATGGGCCCCATGGGCAAGGTGATTGCCCGGCGCGTGGCCGGCAGCGCCCGCAATGCCGAAGAACTGATTGACGCCGTGTTGCAGGACATTCCCACCGAGGCCGAAAAAGACGCGCTGCGCCTCAAAATTCAAACAGCACTCAAAACAGGCGGGGCGGTGTCGTCCAGCGGGATTGCACCCTCCAGCGTCACCAGTACGCTGCCCCCGGATCGGATCGCAGCGGTCGTAAAACTGCTGACGCCGCATCTCGGGCCCATCGCGACCGTGCTTGTAAAGCGACATGCAAAAACGGCAGCGACACTGCCTGCGCTGGCCGATGCGGTGGCCGAACATATCAGTGACCCTGACGAACGACGCAGCTTTTTGAATGCTGCGGCCCGCGTCACGCAGTGACGGGGCCGCAGCGTATTGGCCTTTGTCAGCCTTGTTTGGCCAGAGAGTCGCGAATTTCCATCAGAATATCCAATTCACTCGGACCTTCCGGGGCCTCTTCTGCCGCCTCTTCCTGCTTGGCCGCCGCGTCCTTGATCTTGTTGACGTTGCGCACGAGCATGAAGACCACAAAGGCGATAATCAGGAAATTGATGATCGCCATGATGAACGCGCCATAGGCGAACACGGCCGCCCCGGCTTCACGCGCCGCCTCAAGCGACGTGCCAGCCGCGACATCACCCGACAGCACGATGTACATGTTGGTAAAGTCGATCCCGCCCATGAACAGGCCGATGAACGGATTGATCAAATCTGCAACCAGCGACGCTACGATCGCTGTAAACGCCGCCCCGATGATAATACCCACGGCCATGTCCATGACATTGCCCTTGGCGATAAAGTCTTTGAATTCATTCAGCATTTTTCGTCCCTCACTTGTAACTTCCCACCACGAATTTGCTCATCCGTGCGCTGATGAACACTCGATAGCACACAAGCGGACAGCACAAAGGGTATTTTGGCGCTACTTTTCCCCTATGTCAGCCAGGTACAAGCAGGAGATATCCCAATGGCTGACCTTACCGCCTTTCCGATCACGCAAAAATGGACACCGCAGAACCCCGGCATTCTGCAACTGTTTTCCTTTCCCACACCCAACGGTGTCAAAGCGTCGATCGCGCTGGAAGAGATGGAAATCCCCTATGAGGCCCATCTGGTCACGCTGGCGGACGCAGATGTCAAAAGCCCGGAATTCCTGTCCCTGAACCCCAACAACAAGATCCCCGCCATCATTGACCCCGACGGCCCCGACGGCGCGCCGATTGGTCTGTTTGAGTCCGGTGCAATCCTGATCTACCTCGCCGAGAAATCCGGCAAGCTGATGGGGCAGACGGCCACGGAAAAAGCCAAGACGATCCAGTGGCTCATGTTCCAGATGGGTGGTTTGGGTCCAATGCTGGGTCAGATGGGCTTTTTCGTCAAATTTGCGGGCAGCCAATGGGAAGATAAACGCCCGCAGCAGCGCTATGTGGATGAGGCCAAGCGGCTGTTGGCGGTTCTGGACAAGCAGCTGGACGGACAAGACTGGGTGACTGGTCAGTACTCTATCGCCGACATCGCAATTGCGCCCTGGCTCAACGCGCTTGGCTTTTACGAGGCAAAGGACCTCGTCGGCTTTGACGATCACAAAAACCTTGTCGCGTATGTTGACCGCTTCTTTGACCGCCCGGCAGTGGAAAAGGGCAAGAACATCCCGCCACGGCCGTGAACCGGGATCCCGCGGTTCGGCAACTTGTGGAGCGCACCGATTTCAGGATAGCGCCCTAGACTTCTTCTGACCTGAAATACCACGGGGGTTTGGGGGCAGCGCCCCCACTCCTGTCTCAGGATGCTTTGCGCATCTCGTCTGAAATCTTCTCGGCCATCATGATCGTCGGAGCATTGGTGTTGCCGCCCAAAAGGCGGGGCATCAGTGACGCGTCAACCACACGCAAGCCGGCCAAACCGTGCACACGGCCCGCCGGGTCCGTCACGGCCATCTCGTCCTGCCCCATGCGGCATGTGCCTACGGGATGATAAATGGTGTCGGCGCGGGATCGGATATCGGCTTCCAGGGCAGCATCACCGCCGTCATGGGGATACAGCCGTTTGCCCCGCCAGGGATCAAGCGGGGGTGCATCCAGTATCCGCTCCATGGCACGCGCACCCTTCATCAGCATCTCCAGATCGCGCGGGTCGTCCAGGTAATTCGGGTCAATGCGCGGCGGGTGCGCCGGGTTGGCAGACTGTAGCCCCACATACCCGCGACTGTGGGGGCGGAGCACACAGACATGGCAGGAATAGCCAAAGCGCAGGTGAATCTTGCGCATGTGCTGATCCACGATCCCCACGACAAAGTGGAGTTGCAGGTCAGGACGGTCAACGCCCGGCTCAGACTTCAAAAACGCGCCACCCTCGGCAAAGGGGGAGGCAAACAGACCAGACCCATCCCTGCCCCAGCGCAAACCGGCGCGGGCCAGATCCATCAGCCCCTTGGGACCAAGTCCGACAACATCGTCGCGTTTGGAGTGATAGCTAATGATGTAGTCGAGATGATCCTGCAGGTTCTGCCCAACACCGGGCAGTTCGTGAATGACTTCGACGCCATGGGGGACAAGTTCGTCCCGCGGTCCAATCCCGGACAAGAGCAACAGTTGGGGCGTGCCAAAAGCGCCGCCGGACAGAATGACTTCGCGCCCCGCCTCCACCAATTTGACTTTACCGCCATGTCGCATGCGCACACCAACCGCGCGCCCGTCTTCCATTTCGACCTTTTGCACAACCGCGCGGGTCAGAACGGTCAGATTGTGGCGCGCCGTGACTGACGCGGTCAGGTAGGCTGCCGCCGCTGAACACCGCTCACCCTTTGCTGCTCCGGAGTGGGCCTGCGTCACCTGGTAGAGGCCAATGCCTTCCTGTTCCGGTCCATTGAAATCCTCACAAAGCGGCAGCTGCACCTGTGCGCCAGCCTCGACGAATGCATGGCTAATGGCGCGCGGCTCGGACTGGTTTGCGACCTGCAACGGGCCATCCGAACCGTGCAGTTCGTCCGCGCCCCGCACGTTGCCTTCCGACTTTTTGAAGTAAGGCAGCACCGAGTCCCAGTCCCAACCCGTTGCACCCAGGTCTGCCCACTCATCGTAGTCATGCGCATGGCCGCGCACATAGAGCATGGCGTTGATCGCACTGGACCCACCAAGGCCTTTGCCGCGCGGCTGAAACCCGCGCCGCCCGTTCAGACCGGGCTGCGGTTCGGTGTGAAAAGCCCAGTTGTTGATCTTGGGCCGACCGGAGATCATGCCGGCCACCAGTGCCGGGGCGCGCACGAACAGGCCGCGCCCGGTCCCACCGGCTTCGATCAGGCAAACCGAAACGTCGGTATCCTCGCTTAGGCGCGCAGCCATCACGCATCCGGCAGAGCCGCCACCGACGATGACATAGTCAAATTTCATCCAGTCCCCCAAATCGGTCTTTGACACAAAGACCGGTCGGACATCGACGCGATGTCCCGTCAGGTTGCGCCGTTTTCTGCGTCAGAAAACAACCGGAGACCGCGTCGGTCTCCGGCTTGCCCACCCTATTTCGCCAACGCACCCGTGAGCACATAGCGCAAGATTTCGACGACCTGCGCGGGCTCTTGCGCCACGGCCAGCGCAGCTGCATCCACTTCTTTCAATGCATGGGCGTGATCGGGGCCGTGCAGTATGATCAGCGACTTGCCCAAGGCGGCGGCATAACCTGCATCAAAAGCCGCGTTCCATTGCTTGTATTTCTCACCAAATCGGACAACGACCACATCAGCGTCCGCGATCCCCTTGCGGGTGCGAATGGCATTGACCATCGCGCCCTTGTGGTCGTGCCAGTACTTGTCGGGTTCCTCCCCCAAAATGGCAACGCCACAATCGTCACTTGCGGCATGATCCGTGACCGGCGCGTTGAACGTCACATCCAGACCCTGCGCCCCATCAATGATCTGTTCGCGCCAGTCCGTGTGAATCTCACCCGAAAGATATACGTTCAACATCCGCTCGTTCCTCTTGTTTACGGTCAATTGCCCAGACGTATCAGACGCCATGCATATCAAACCATAGCTGTCAGGCGTCCAGTTGCCTTTTTGATGTGGCGGCTTAATCATGCCGAGGCGTATTTGAACCCGTTCCACGTACCGCAGACCGCACAGCAAAGGCCTGATGTGAACCATATGGATACCATGGGAAGAAGCAAATGATGAAAGTCCATCCAGTCGGCAGGGCATGCGCCCGGCTTCTTTGCGTGCTTGTGTTGGGTGGCGCCACCTCTGCCGATGCCCAAGGCTTGGAAGACCGTGCGAAGGACGTTTGTCGTGCCGAAATGACCAAGGAACGCGCCGCAAGCAACCTGCGGGACATGAAAGTGCGATGGCGAAATCAGATCCCTTTTGTGTATGGCGCAGCGGATTTTGCAGATATCAAGAACGTCAAATTCTTTTGCCAGGTCAACAAGAACAGCGTGGGCATGGTCCGCTATCTCGTCAGATCCCAGCGCGCGGCGAGCGGCAGGGCCTGGGTCGCAACAAGGCCGCAAGGCACCCAGCAAGAAGAACTGGAACTTGATGCTGCCGCAATCACGCCCCCGCCTGCCGACGTGCCTGACCCGAAATTCATCACCGTGCCGCAAAGTGAGGGGCAGGACGGTTTGGACACAGACACCGCCGCAACCGAGTCTTCGAACAAAGATTCGACAGGTGCGCACTTCATCCGGGTTCCACAATCTGATTGAGGTTAACGGACGGGCCTTCCACTCTGCCCGTCCTGAGTAATCAGACGCGTTTGGCAACCACAAAATGGTTGGGCGGCCGCACCGGGTAATTCCCAGTCTCAACGATATCAAAACCAGCCCGCGCAATGTCTGCATCAAGGTTTGCGATCGTTTCAAAGCGGACGAACGGCGCCTTGCCCAACCATTGCATCAACGGAATGGCGCGTTTCATCACACCAAATTTTAAGCCTAAAGACCCCTCACCCAGACAGGGGCTTTTTGAGATGAACAGTCCACCGGGGGCCAAAAGCGCGTGTATGCGCGCATAGGCGCGGGACGGATTTTCAACCAGATGAAACAGGTTGAAGCCCATCACGACGTCAAATGATGCGTCCTTGAAGGATGGATCGAACACGTCGGCGCAAACGAATTCCACGTTCGGTTTGCCATCGCGCGTTTTGGCCTGCGCGATCATACCTTCCGCGAAGTCCGTGGCGACGATGCTGTGCGCGTGTTCTGCCAGACGCAGGGCTGTGCCGCCGGTCCCGCATCCCAGCTCCAGAACCCGGGCACCCTTGGGCATATGTGCCACCACCCGGTCCAGCGTGGCCTCATAAGCATCCATGTTGGAAATGGGCGAAGCCGCGTATCTCTTGGCGATCTTGCTCCAGAAGTCTCGATTGGGTTTCATGGTCAATCTCCTTTCCGGGCGCATATAAAACCCTCAGCACCTGCGTAGAATTGCCAATGTTTGCAGGTTGAGTATACATATTTGCATGGACAGGGGCTTTGATTGGAACCGCATGCGTGCCTTCCTCGCGACAGCAGAGGCCGGATCGCTGTCTGCCGCAGCGCGCCAACTGGGGCAGACTCAACCCACGCTGGGCCGTCAGGTCACCGCGTTGGAAGAAGAACTCGGGCTCGCCCTGTTTGAGCGGACCGCGCGCAGCATGACGCTCACCGATGCGGGGCGCGACCTTCTTGTGGCGGCACAAGCGATGGGGGGAGCCGCAGATCGGATTGCATTGCTGGCCCAAGGGCGCGCGCACGCCTTGGATGGCACCATCCGCATCACCGCCAGCGATATGATGAGCGCCTATGTCCTGCCCGACACTTTGCTGAAGTTGCGCGATCTCGCGCCGCGCCTGCGGGTGGATGTGATCGCGTCAAATGACATCCGCGATATTCTCAAACGCGAGGCTGACATCGCCATCCGCCACGTGCGCCCGGCACAGCCCGACCTGATCGCGCGCCGGATCGGGGATGCGACAGCCTGCCTTTATGCTTCCAAAGGCTACCTTGAGGCGCGCGGCATACCCGAAGATATCCCGGCACTTGCGACCCATGACTTCATCAGCATGGGTGACGATGCCCGCTATCTCGAAGAGATGCAGCGGCGGGGCATTCCAATTACCGAAAGAAACCTGTGCGCAGGCTCAACCAGCGGCATCACGATCTGGGAACTGGTGCGCAAGGGGTTCGGGATCTTCCCGATGTCCCGCGATATTGCGCAGCGCTTTGACGATGTGGTCCCGGTCCTTGCGGAGCAAACGGACCTGACCTTTCCGGTCTGGCTGGTCACGCATCGGGATTTGCACACCAGCCGCCGTATCCGGCTGGTGTTCGATCTGTTGGCCGAGATGCTGACGGGGCGATAGACTAGCCGCGCAGGGTCCCGCCTGTGGCCTTGGTCACCTTCTCGACCACCTTCTGTCCGACGGCTTCGATATCCGCATCCTTCAGCGTGGCATCCTTGGGCTGCAATCGCACAGTGATGGCCAAGGATTTCTTGTCCTCACCCAACGCGCCGCCGATGAATTCGTCAAAGACACGCACATCTGAAATCAGTGCCTTGTCCGCGCCAAGAGCTGCGTTGACCAAAGTCAGCGCCTCGACGTCCGCATCCACAACAAAGGCAAAATCGCGCTCTACTGCTTGCAAATCGCTGATCTCAAGCGCACCGCGGTTGGCCCCCGCCTTGCGCGGCATCGGCACTTCGGCAGGCCAGAGGGTGAAGGCCATCGCCGGACCCTTGATGTCCATCGCCTCGATCACGCGGGGATGCAGCTCACCGTAGACGCCCAGCACCTTTTTGGGGCCCAGACAGATCATGCCATGGCGTCCCGGGTGCCACCAGTCTGACGCCCCACGCATGATCTGCACGCGCGCAGGCGCACCCATCGCGGACAGAACGGCTTCTGCGTCGGCCTTGACATCATAAAGGTCGACGGCTCGGGACGCGCCGTGCAGATCCTTGGGCCCGGTCCGACCCACAAGCAGGCCGGAAACCAGCAAATGCTGCTCTCCCGGCTCTCCGCCGTGGAAGGCAGGGCCAACTTCGAACAGGGCCAGATCCATGTTCCCGCGCGCCTGATTGCGCGCTGCGGCTTGCAGCAGCCCCGGCAACAAGGCGGGGCGCATGTGGCTCATGTCCGACGAGATCGGGTTTTCCAGCATAGTGGCCTCGTCACCACCACCGAACAACGCGGCAGAGCGTTGATCGATAAAGCTGTAGGTCACGCATTCGTTGTAACCCAGCGCCGCCGTCGTGCGCCGCGCAATCTGTTCGCGCCGCTGCATCATCGTCATCACCGGCTTGGGCACACCTTCGCCGATGCGCGCCAATGGACGGCCCTGAAGCTTGGTCAGGGAAGCGATCCGTGCAACCTCTTCGACCAGATCAGCCTCGCCCATGACGTCGGGACGCCAGCTGGGCACCTGCGCCATGTCGCCTTCTAGGCGGAATCCAAGGGCGGTCAGCGTCTGGCGCTGTTCGGCCTCCGGGATGTCCATGCCGACAAGGCTTTGCACCCGTGCGGCATTGAGGCGATAGGCCCGGGACGTGTCAGGCACATCACCCGCCTGCACGCGGCTCGACACGTCGCCGCCCGCATGTTCGGCAATCATCTCGCAGGCCAGATCAAGGCCGATAGGTGTGAAGGCCGGGTCTATGCCACGTTCAAAGCGGTACCGCGCATCTGAATTGATCTTGAGCGCGCGGCCCGTATAGGCCGTGCGAACCGAGTCAAAATAGGCAGCCTCGACAAACACGTTCACCGTCTCTTCGGTACAGCCCGTGCGCAATCCACCCATCACACCGCCGATGCTTTCAACACCGCTTGTGTCGGAAATCAGGGTCATGTCCGGGCCAAAGGTGTATTCTTTTTCGTCCAGCCCCACCAACGTCTCACCGCCAGCAGCACGATGCACGCGCAGGGCCCCGCCTTCGATCTTGTCCGCATCAAAAACGTGCAGAGGGCGATTGAGGTCATAGGTGAAGTAATTCGTCACATCCACAAGGAAGGAGATCGGGCGCAAGCCAATCGCGCGCAGCCGGTCCTGCAGCCAGACGGGGCTGGGGCCATTTTTCACGCCGCGAATGTGACGACCGAAGAAGACAGGGCACTGGTCCAGCGTGTCGTCATCAATCGTGACCGTGATGGGCGACGGATACGCGCCCTCAACAGTTGGGTCGCGCATGGGTTTCAACGTCCCAAGACCGCGCGCGGCCAGATCGCGTGCAATTCCACGCACGCCCAGTGCGTCGGGGCGGTTGGGCGTGATCGCGATTTCGATCACAGGGTCAACCTTGGCCGGGTCATTGGCCGCCAGCCAGTCGACAAACCGATCGCCCACTTCGCCCGAAGGGAGTTCGATGATGCCGTCATGTTCGTCTGACAACTCCATCTCGCGCTCAGAGGCCATCATGCCAAAGCTCTCGATACCGCGGATCTTGCCAACACCGATGGTCGTGTCGATGCCCGGCACGTAGACGCCGGGCTTGGCGATGACGACAGTGATCCCTTCGCGCGCATTGGGGGCGCCGCAAATGATCTGCTTGGTGCCCTCATCCGTGGCCACCTGGCAGACACGCAGGCGGTCCGCATCGGGATGCTTTTCCGCGCTGATCACATGGCCGATGGTAAAGTCAGCCAGTTTCGCCCCACGATCCTCGACGCCTTCGACCTCCAGACCGAGGTCCGTCAGCGCATATGTGATCTCGTCCACTGTTGCGGTCGTGTCGAGGTGTTGTTTCAGCCAGGAAAGCGTGAATTTCATGTCGTTTGGCCCTTGGGTCTGCGGTGGCCCTGCAATGGCAAAGATCGCGCCAAGGTGCAAGCACGGCGCAGGACACCTGCGCCTTACGGGCGGATGTTGATGTAAGGCGCAGGTGTCCTGCGCCCTCCCTCACGGATAGGTCGGCGGGCGGCCCAGCAGTTCATCCAGTTGCCGCGCGATCCAGCCATGCGGGATGAAGTGGCCGCCCGGGTGGGTATCGAGCGCGACTTGCATCCCGCCTGCGCAGTCTGACCACGTGATGCGGGTCAGTGTCAGAAAGTCGACAGCAGACCAGTCTTCGGGCGTGCTGGCAGCCGGGGAACAGCCCATGACATCCCGCCACAGCTTGACCGGATAGGTCGTGTCGCCACCCGGGCCGTATGGAAAGTCGAGGACGTTGTCCTTCAATCCGTGCACGTGGCGCGCCTCTCTGGGGGCCTCGGCGCAGTCCCCATCCCCGCGCAGCGTTCCGGAAATGCCCAGCAACGCACGGATGTTCATCGACGCACCCCGATCACAGGCCACCCGCCACGCCATGATGGACCCATAGGAATAGCCTGAAACAAAAATGTTCTCCGGATCAACCGGATAGCGGTTGATGACATCCTCAAGAACGTCGGCTGCAAATTGCACATCCTCGGTTTCCGGCGACCACATGTTCCACGTCTTGCGCAACCCGTTGGGTGCGATGAGCAACACACCCCGCAGACGGGTCGCCCCCGAAATCCGTTGATGCTGCACTGGCAGTGCCCCGGTGCGTTGCCAGCCGTGAAAGTGGATGAGAACGGGTAAGGGACTGGTTCCGTCCCAGCCATCGGGTTCTTTGACGTGATAGGATCTATCGCCAACGGCGCACGGCACATCCAGCTGGCAACGGGCGGAGTCCGCCTGACCAGAGGTGGCCGCTACAAGCGCGAGCAGAAAAACAAAAGCCAGGTATCTCATGACGCGCACGCTACGCTTGCGTGCGGGCGTGTCACGTCACATCTTTGTGCGCGGTGTCCTATGTGCCGCCCTCGCGCTTTGCCAGCGCATCGAGATCACCGTGCGCGGCCAGATGCAACTCGCGGATCAGACGCACCGTGGGCTTGCAGGCAAACAGAATGGACCCCACCAGAAACAGCCATGTGCCCGGGGTCAGCCACTCTTCGGAAAAGAACATGATCGAGCCGATTACAAAGCAAAGTGCGGCACCAAAATCGATCAGCGTGTGCACGATCTCAAAAGCCGCGTAACGGCGTTTCCAAGCTTCGCTACGATCGGAATGGGGCGGTTCAAAGATCATCTTTTTTATCCACGTTGCGAGATTTTATGGCGTCAAGCCAGCGGTCGATCAGCAAGATCGGCGCCAACACGATTGTCCAACCGATCGCGTTCAAAACCGTGAACGTCAGTTTTAAATGACCCGGCATGTCGGACCGCCACAGAAAGATGTGGGCGATGACGATCAGGGTGACCAGGGTGAGAACGAGATAGAGCCGCATACCGGACAGAGTAGCGCCCGCGCCCGTTCAGGCAATCGCGCCTGATCTTCGAACACCAATCAACCTGTGGCGTGGACCAGTTCACACACGCCGCAGTCCGCGCGTTGCGAAAACTGCCGGACGGGAGACCCCAAGGCAATCTGCTTGGCCCTACCTGCTCAACCCACCGTGCAGAGTCGGCACGTCCAGTGCGGCAAACCCGTAATGGCGCAGCCAGCGCAGGTCGCTGTCAAAGAACGCGCGCAAGTCGGGAATGCCGTATTTCAGCATCGCGATCCGGTCGATCCCCATGCCAAAGGCAAAGCCTTGCCATTCTTCGGGGTCGATGCCACCGGCTTGCAAGACTTTTGGGTGCACCATGCCGGACCCCAGAATTTCAAGCCAGTCATCACCCTCACCCACTTTCAGCGTGCCACCTTCCCATGAGCACCGGATATCGACCTCGGCCGATGGTTCCGTGAAGGGGAAGTGGGACGCGCGGAATCGCAGATCGACCCCGTCGACTTCGAAATAGGATTTCACGAACTCTTCGAGCACCCATTTGAGGTTCGCCATCGAAATGTCGCGGTCAATTGCCAGCCCTTCGACCTGATGGAACATGGGCGTGTGGGTCTGGTCATAGTCGGCGCGGTAAACACCCCCGGGGCAGATGATGCGCGTGGGCGCACCCGTTTTTTCCATCGACCGGATCTGAACGGGCGAGGTGTGCGTGCGCAACACATGCGGTGGGCGATTGTCGCCGTCCGCGCGGTGCATGTAGAACGTGTCCATCTCGGCCCGCGCGGGGTGGTGGCCGGGGATGTTGAGGGCATCAAAGTTGTACCAGTCCGTGTCGATGCGCGGCCCTTCCGCAACCGAGAAGCCCATTTCGGCAAAGATTGCCGTGACCTCTTCGCTGACCTGACTGATCGGGTGGATTGTCCCAACCCGACGGTGGCGTGTCGGCAGCGTGACGTCCAGCCATTCACTGCGCAACCGCTCGTCGAGTGCGGCATCGGCCAGCGCTGCCTTTTTGGCGGCAAGCGCGCTGTTGATCTCATCCTTCAGCGCGTTCAGGGCCGGACCTGCCACCTGGCGCTCCTCGGGCGTCATGCGACCAAGCTCTCGCATTTTCAAAGCCACTTCACCCTTCTTGCCGACAGCGGCAAGGCGGATCGCTTCCAAAGCGGATTCGTCACCCGCCTGTGCGATCTGGGTCAGGTATTTCGCTTTGAGATCATCCATGGTTTCGGCTCCGCTCCGGCTTGCGAGGCGGAGTAGTCTTTGTGCCTCTGCAGTGCAAGTCATCAACGCTATTCCATTCACAGAACACGCAATACGGGAATTGCGCGACAAATTAACCAGAAAAGCGAAATACCGAATATAGAGGCTATTGAGAAAACACCCGCGATATGCTTGGGTTTACCGCAATAGATAGATGATCGCGTCCGCCGTGCTGCCACATATGCGGGTGAAATACAGGCTAAGCCTGTCACAGCGGTTGTCTTTGTACATACATTGATCTGGCTTGGGGGACGGGCAATGGCGAAATTAACAATGAATACACCGGGCAGTCGCACGCCACGGGAAGCGGTATTCGCGCCGCAAACGAAACAGAAGATATCGAAATGGGTATTGGGCGGGGCTGCTGCGGTTTTCCTTGCAATGTTCACCGGACTGGTGGTGACCACAACCCTGTTGCTTTCCCAGCAAGAGCGGACAGGCATTGCCAGCGCCGAAATTGCAACAGGCCTCGAAGAGCCTTCGCTGCCCGACCTGACAAACGCCGTTGCCCGTCAGGAACTGAGCCTGTTGCAGGCCGAAACGGCAGAGGTGATTCCCGCAGTTGCAGTCCCGGTTCAGGCCCCTCCGCCAGAGGTGGAGCCAGAAGCGCCTGCACCTGCCC